>DATFHE010000344.1:0-5736 GCA_035248745.1 Anaerolineales bacterium
GTGCTGGTGATATTTCAGCGTAGCGCCTTCTTTGATCTTCTCAATCAAATCGACAAAGTATTTATCGTCGTAATCTGCCCTGGAGCGCGATTCCACGTCCTTTTTTACAGCCTCACGCAGCTCTTCGAGAGTCTCTCCAGCGCCGGTGGTCTTGGCAAACTCATCGTTCAGATCGGGCAGAGAGACAACGCGCACAGTCTTGACAGTGACTTCCATTTCGACGTCTTTGCCACGCAGTTCTTCCACATCCCAATCGTCCGGGAAGGTGTGTGTAATTGTCTTCGTGTCGCCGGGCTTCAAACCCACCAACTGTTTTGCGAAACCACGGAAGGGCCATTCATTATCACGATCTTCCTTGCGGATCATGGCAGCGAACCCGGTGCGGTTCAGTTCTGTAGTTTCAGACTTCACATCCACCAGCACGTAATCGTCTTCCTGCGCATCGCGCTCTACGTTCTCGGTGGTGGCATACATTTGACGGAGGTCTTCTACCGCCGCGTCGATCGCTTGTTCGTCGGGAGTCGTCCACTCGTACGGCAGGCGGATGTCATGGTAATCGCCAAGGTCTGCTTCAGGCGCGAGTGGGACCTTGAAGGTCAGCCGCGGCGGCTCAAGCGAGTCGATCGACTCCAGCGATCCGGCGGCGCCAGGTTCGACATCGGCTTCCTTAAGGATGTTCGAGTACTCGGCATCTACAAAGAGATCCACCGCCTGCTCGATGACGGGCTGCTCGCCATACGTGCGCACCACGATGTCGTAGGGAGCCTTACCGGGGCGGAAGCCCGCGATTTTGCCGCGCTGCGAGAGCTGGCGGGCAGCGCGGCGCTTGTAGGTATCCATCTTTTCGGGTTCCACTTCCACCACGAGCCTCGCTTCGTGGTTCTCTTCATATGTTTTATCGATTTTCAATTTCGTAAATTCCCTTCGTATAGTTTCTTTCGCGCGGAGTTCTGCTCAACCCAGGGTTGCTTCGTCGCGGAACACGCTTCTCGCAACGACATAACATTTGTGGGGACGGAGGGAATCGAACCCTCACGCCTTTCGGCACATGATCCTAAGTCATGCTCGTCTGCCAGTTCCGACACGTCCCCGGATTGTTAAGTTATCAATGTAATATTCATACGTGAGCGGCAAAATTATACCCCAAGGGAATGTAAAAGCAGGAGATTCCCGGCAATGTGTCTGACAGGAATTGAGATCATTGCTATGAAACAGTCAAATTGGAACTTGATACAATAGAGTACAACTCTATGTATAAGGAGCACCGATGGACAAGCCAAAAGCAGCTGAACTGGCAGAGCTGAGTCTTGAAGCCCTCAGAGACCTGGAAGAGGCAATCCGCAATAACGATAGGCGCACGATGGACCTCAAGACAGAAGTGCTGCGAGTAGCACTCTTCGACATTCTCGAAATCGTGAAATCCGCGTAGCGTAGACACCGCTGTCATTACGGCACTCCTCGATTGCCGTGCTTGTCGTCGTACGAGGACCTTCCCGCTGGAATGAAAGAGACCCTGCAAAAGCAGGGTCTCTTTCAAATTGGCTCCAGGGGCGGGAGTTGTTTATGGCAAGGAACTGTTAATGCTGCTATACGTTTGGCCAATACGCGGTCCCATCAGCCGCACGACAGCAATGACAAGGAGAGCAACCAATGAAAGAATGATCGCGTACTCCACCAATCCCTGGCCCTTTTCCTTCGGTGCAAAAAACATAATAAATCCTTCCTTTCTTCGATGAATGAGCATTGGCTTGCCTGGCTATAATATTAGACAGGACAATCTCATAGGAAATAAGTTACAGGAGCGAAATAAGTACACTGCGTGGAATAGCGGTATAATCGCCGCCTGTTGGTCATACCTATCCCATCTGGAGAGCGTCGTTCCGTGTCCCGTATTATCAATCCCGAATCCGCAGGAAAAGAACGAACCCAATTTTCAAAAGCGATCGTGCTGGCTGTGCGTGAGCTGGCAAAACAAACCGATGTAACGAATGAAGCCAAAGACCTCGCCGCTTTCATTGCGATTGCCCTTAAGAATATCTCAGACGGGATCGATGTCTCTGTGGCGGCATGGGAGAAGAGGGGCTACTGGGTCAAAGCGGACCGCTTCCGCATGGATTGGATGTGGACCGGTCAACTTGCCGAGAAGATGAAAACCGCTCTGTTTGCTGATGACTGGGGAGCGATCGCGATGATGATGCCCCAGATCGCCCAGAAGTTCAGCAAGATCGAAGTGTCGAAGAATCACAGGCTTGGCAAGCCCTGGGTGGGCGCATATGGACAGTTGAACGGGGAATAATAGCGCGGATTAAGGGTTAAGTAAGTTTTTTTACTGAAATGGAAGCAAAACCGCCCTTGCAGGGCGGTTTTGCTAAGCGCTCACTTATACCCCTTCTTCTGGTACAGCCCTACCTCCCAACTGCCGGATAGCTCCAAAGATATCCGCAACGTCCCACCATTCGACGATCTGATCTGCCTCAAAACGTACAATGTGGATAACAGAGAATGCGACATGCTTGTGCGTAGGAGGCAGCCCTGCAAAAACGCCGTGCTGCGTGCCCCGCCATGTCACCCTCCCCACGATACTCCTGCATAACAAACCTCCGGTCTATGAAACGCAGCTATTTCTGGGAGTCATCCGGTGCAGACTGTGTAGAGGGCACATTCCCCGACCGCAGATCATGCGAAGGCGGCGGTCCGGGTCGAGTTTCTGACTCGCTCAATTTCTCCTCCAGCAAGTTCGCAATACGCTCGATCGAATGCTCACGCAAATCCCGGTATCCTTTTCCCTCTTCGATGCCGGGGATGTCCGTATCGTCCAGGCGGAGGGGGAGGATGTATTCCTCAGCATCGCGCAAGGCACCTTCACGGGCGGACGTTCGCTCGGCTTCCGTCCACGCCAGGAGGGGGTAGTGCCGGGAGACCAATAACACGCAGTAGCGAGCCTTGCGCGCATAAAGGTTTACAAGATGATCCACGATATTTCCCCACTGCGCGGAAGAGTTGTATTCGTCCAGAAATACGCTTCGGTTCCTGTCCCTCAGCAGAGCTGCCAGCGTTTCGGCAGTGGTCCGATCCGTGTCTGCAAACGATACAGCGACATCGTATTCAAATGCGTCATGTGTTTCGTTCATCTACGATCTCTTCCCTGGCTTAAGCAGTTTCTCAATCCTCTTCCACCTGCATCCCCATTGCCTTTTTCAACCTGGCAATCCCCCGGTTTTGGATCACCTTGACGTTATTGACATCCTTGCCGGTGATCTCGGCGGTCTCTTTCAGGCTGAAATCCTCCAGAAAGCGCAGGATGATGACGATCCGCTGGTCTTCGCTCAGTTCGGAATTCATACTGGTGAGCAGCGCTTCCATGGTCCCTCGTTCATCGATCTGGGACGCAGGCTTGTCCTTCTCAGGCGTGCGGATAGCAACTTCCAGATGGGCGTGCGGGTGCATATCCCGAAAGCGTTGCACGATCAAACGATAGGCGATCTGGTACAGATAGGAGCGTATATTCGTGCGAGGACCTTCCCCTGCGCTGAGATCTGCGACAAGCTGTTCGAACACAGCCGCCACCATCTGGTCAGACTGGACGGGGTCATGCAGGAGCCTGGAGGTAAATTTATAAAGGGAGGAAGAGTACAGATCAAAAATTGTAGCCAGTGCTTTTTGATCGAGGCTCCGAGCAGCTTTGAGCAGGGCGGCGGTTTCATTCATGAAAGGTAATTATAGTCTCTCACAGAAATCCTTAGAATGTCGTAGAGGAACCATTCAGCGGCCAGGTTAATAATACCTTATGCAGAATATGTTTGCCTCGCAAGACGGCTTTGTTCCGCAGGACGAGGAGGCGGATGGAGTTGATCTCTTCCACATGGAAGAGGAAGTACGCCAGCCGCAGCTCATTGCGCGCTTCGCGGAGGCGTAGGATCACCTCCATCAGCTCCTGGAAGGACGTCTCAGGCAGGCGCTCCAGCTCATAGAGGACTGCATTCAAATCATTCCAGAACTCACCGATGCGGGACAGCGTGAATTGATCCAACCCGGATCGATGAATGCTCTCGTACACCTCTCTGACGATTTCGCAATACGGATGCTCCAGATTCTGTCCGGTTGCCTCGTGCGGCATTTCGGTAGAGGGGACAGCCTGTTCCTTGAGCATGTAGGACCCTATGCGCAACTACCGGAAGCAGAACGGGGCGCACTCCTGCACCGCTTCCAATTCCGAAACAAAACTATGATAGTGCTCATTGGACTGCTGCACCAGGCCTCGGACCGTTTCGTCCGCCTCGCCTGCGCCAAATGCCCGGAAGGCGTAAATCACCGTTTCCATATAGTGGAGCAATTCCCCTTTCGCAGTTTGCAGGCATACTGGCACCACCACAGCCTGCGTATCCATAAAGGTTTGCTGCATCACGGTCACCGGATAATCGAGCGATGTTCGATCTCCGTCCACAGCGGACTGGTAGACCCGGTCATACATCTTCGACTGAATGACCAAAGAATCAGACGCCTCCTGCACCGTTTTCACTTCACAGGGATTATACAGATAGCGCCAGGCATACAGACCTGCCGGTGCCAGGAGGAGCAGACCCAGGAGCGCGCCTGCCAGCCAGCGAAGACGGCTGGAACTCCGCGTGTGCGCGTGGTGTCGCGGTTCCGTTGAAGCGCCAGGCTGTTCCATCAGGATCTACACCTCAAACAGGACAGGGAATATAGGGCAAGCTCGAATCCATTGTAGCACCAAACGTGATACGGAATTTTAGTCTATCTTTTATGTCCCTCTTGCGTTTTTTTAACAAAACCGTTTTATATATTGGGTTGTCAAACCAACCATACATTTCTTACAGGAGGTGTTTGCTATGTCTCACTTAACTCGTTGGGAACCTGTTTCTGAGTTCATGACCCTGCGTGATGCAATGGATCGTCTCTTCGACGATGCGTTCACACGCCCGTCCTCTCTGAACCGGAATGGCGGGTCCACCTGGTCTTCGCTGCCGATCGATATGTACCAGACGAATGACGATGTGGTTGTGAAGGCTGTCGTGCCCGGCTTCCGCCCGGAGCAGGTGCAGATCAATGTAACAGGGGATGTACTCACCATTCGCGGCGAGGCACAACAGGAAGAGCAGACGCAAGAGAGAGCCTGGCACATCCGTGAGCACCGCCTTGGTTCCTTTGAACGCTCGGTTGCGCTTCCGGTGCCCGTCGTTTCTGACAAGGCAAGCGCAGAGTTCGAGAACGGGGTTCTGACCATCACCCTGCCGAAAGCCGAAGAAGTAAAACCCAGGACGATCAGCATCAAAGCCAGGAAGTAAAGGTTCGCTTAAAACAGTCGGGCAAGACCTGAACAGGTCTTGCCCGACTGTTTGTTTCTGTCGTTACGAGAAGGAAATCTCCGCGCCTCACAGAAACGTTGATTGCTCAGCTTCCGCTGATAATGTTCTTGAGGATATCGCCTCCGACGCCTGCTACACCTCGCTGCTCTCCGCCAGATTGACTAAACGACATCCCGCGCTTGATGCGGTCCACAAGACGGGAAAAAGGCAGGCTCTGCAAGTAGACCTTGCCGGGACCGGTCATTTTGGCAAGGAACAGTCCCTCGCCGCCGAAGAGGGCGTTCTTGAACCCACCCACAAACTGGATGTCGTAATCCACAGTGGTCGCAAACGCGACAATACAGCCAGTATCCACGCGCAGGGTTTCGCCCGCCGCCAGGTCCTTTTCTATGACCGCTCCCCCCGCGTG
>DATFHE010000345.1:0-4839 GCA_035248745.1 Anaerolineales bacterium
CG
Organism: Anaerolineales bacterium; assembly: GCA_035248745.1. Classification (GTDB taxonomy): domain Bacteria; phylum Chloroflexota; class Anaerolineae; order Anaerolineales; family Villigracilaceae; genus Defluviilinea. The sequence continues at coordinate 3 of DATFHE010000345.1, forward strand.
GGATTTTCGTTTGCTCTTGGTTGCCCTGTTATTGGCAGTTATTCCAACGCTATTATTTGTAGCCATTTATCGGATTCTTGTGATACCCCCGTTATGGGCTAATTTGAGCTTATTTACTCTGCCACTTCTCTCGCTTGCCTATCTCTACACAGCCTTCCGGCGCCGATTAGGTGATCTGGAGCTTCGTGTCAATCGCTTCTTTACTGTTTACGTGTTCGTCACCCTGGTTGCCATGTTTGGTTTGATATTTATTGCTTTTCTTGAACAGATCCCTGATGCTCCCGGTAAAACTACAACAATTGGCTTTACAAGCTTATTGTTTGCGGCAGCTGTATATATCGGCGTGTACCCTGCTTTTGAAAGGTCTATTGACCAGCGGGTATTTGGAGTTGTACCCACCTCGAAACGCCTGCTGGAAGCTTTTTCTACTCACATTACCACCAGTATCTCCCTGGCGGATTTGATCCGTGTTTTGCAGGAGGAGGTCTTTCCCAGCCTTTTGATTCGCCAGTTCGCTTTTCTTCAGTATGAACAGGGCTCGCTAAACGCCCTCTCTACCGTAGGATTGTATGACGAGCCGTTACCCAGTGAAATGGATATATCTTACTTAATGGAGCAATCCGGGAAATATCGCTCCCCAGACCTCATGACAGGGGAGCAGTCGTTTCCCTGGGTTCGCCTCATTCTGCCTCTCAGACTGGGTAACCAGCTACATGGCTTCTGGCTGCTCGGTCGCCGCGACCCCGATGATCTATATCCGCAGCAGGATAACTTGACTCTCAGCTCTCTTGCGAACCTGACGGCAATTGCGTTGAGCAACATCCTTCAAACGGAGCGTCTCACGTCCATGTATCAGGCGAACATCAACCGCTACGAAGAGGAACGTGTGAGTCTGGCGCGTGACCTGCATGACAGCATCTTGAATGAGCTGGCAGCATTGCCCATCCGCAGTGACGCGCCTGTCTTTTCTCCTGCCTTCCAGGACGCGTATGACAGCATCTCCGACCATCTTCGTGAGATCACCCACAACTTACGACCCTCGATGCTGTCCTTTGGCCTGAAGCTGGCGCTGGAAGACTACGCAGAGAATCTCCGGCAGAGGAACACGCACTCTGCCGAGATCCAGACGGACATTCAGACAGATGGCGATCATCGGTATCCACTTATGATCGAGGGCAACGTGTACCGGATTGTGCAGGAAGCCTGTGAAAATTCCCTGCGCTATGCCCATGGAAAAAGCTTGTCTATCTCCGGAAACCTGATGGAGAACCAAATCGACATCCTTGTCAGCGACGATGGTGTGGGCCTTGACCCCGATACCCATCTCAACTTTAATGATCTACTGACTCACAGGCATTTTGGCCTGGCAGGGATGCACGAGCGGGCAAGCGTGATCGGCGCGGAATTGCACATCGTTTCCAAACCCAATGAAGGGACACAAATACATCTAACCTGGCAGTCGAAAGAAACTACTTAATTACAACACTCCTGTTGGTCCACAAGCGCTCTATCACAATCCAAAGATGAGAATCCAAAACAAGCATAACCTTAAATAAAAGAACCGCGTTCAATATTTTAAGCCAAGCGGCGGATAAACGTTTGAACAGGCGTGCTATAATCGCGGTCGGTTCAATTGTCACATCGTTTGGTGGTTGTATTGTTCAACTCCCAGACTGACTCACTCCCCGAATCTGAATCCAATATGTCCTTTGCCCACCTCCACGTCCACACGGAATACTCCATGCTCGATGGCTTCTCAAACATTAAGAAGCTGGTCAAGCGTGTGCAGGAGTTGAATATGCCGGCTGTGGCGATCACCGACCACGGCACCATGTTCGGCGTGATCGATTTTTACAAGGCGGCGAAGGATGCCGGGGTCAAGCCGATCATCGGGGTGGAAGCCTATATGGCGGCGCGCGGCATGGCGGACCGCGATCCCAAGCTAGACCGCTCCTCGTTCCATCTGCTTCTGCTTGCGGAAAACGAAACGGGGTACAAGAACCTGCTCCAGATTTCGTCCGCGGCGCAGCTCGATGGGTTCTATTATTATCCCCGCATCGACCATGACTTTTTAGCGGCACATTCGGAAGGGATCATTTGTACCTCCGGGTGTATGTCGGCAGAGATCCCACGTGCGCTGCTGAACGATAATCCCGAAGAAGCGGTCAGGCGCATGAACTGGTACTACGATGTTTTCGGTCCCGACCGCTTTTTTGTCGAGTTGCAGCAGCATAACATCAAAGAGATCACGGATCTAAACCGCAAGCTGCTGGAGATGGGGGCGCGTTACTCGGCAAAGTACATCGCGACGAATGACGTCCACTACATCAACCAGAGTGACTCTCGCCTGCAGGACATCCTGCTCGCCATTCAGACGAACACGCTGCTCAGCGACCCGAACCGGATGCGCATGACCGATGACTCGTATTACCTGCGCACGCCGGACGAGATGAGCCGTCTCTTTGCCGAAGTGCCGGAGGCGTTGAGTAACACTTTGCTGATCGCCGAACGCTGCAATGTAGATCTTGGCTTTAAAGGCTATCACCTGCCCGATTTCCCTGTCCCCGAGGGATTCACAGCGGAGACGTATCTCCATCATTTGTGTGAAGAAGGGGCGAGAAAACGTTATGCCAGCCGCGCGTCCAGCGAGCAGGTACAGGAACGGCTGGAATACGAGCTTGGCGTGATCAATAAAATGGGCTTCGCAGCCTACTTCCTGATCGTGTGGGATCTGTGCCGTCACGCACGGGACAACAATATCTGGTACAACGCCCGTGGTTCTGCGGCGGGGTCGATTGTCGCGTATGTGCTGGGCATTGCGCTGGTGGATCCGCTGGAGCACAACCTTCTGTTCGAGCGCTTCCTCAACCCGGGGCGCATCTCAATGCCGGATATCGACCTTGACTTCCGCGACGATCGCCGGGGGGAAATGCTCGACTATTGCGTTCGTAAATACGGGACCGACAAGGTTGCGCAGATCATTACCTTTGGCACGATGGGAACGAAGGCTGCCCTGCGTGATGTGGCGCGCGTGAATGATATCCCGTTGCCGGAAGTGGACCGGGTGGCGAAGCTCGTGCCGTTCGTCTCGGGCAGACAAACGACCATGCAAGATGCCATGGCTGTGCCGGAATTCAAGCAGATTTACACTTCGCAGCCGCATTTACGTGAGTTGATCGACACGGCTGCCAAGATGGAAGGCACGGTCCGCAACGCCGGGACGCATGCTGCAGGTGTTGTGATTTCCGACAAGTCCATCGTAGAGTATTTACCTCTTCACCGCCCCACATCCAATTCCGAAGAGACACCCATCAAGACCGTCACGCAATTTGAAATGGGTATTCTGGATACTCTCGGGATGCTCAAGGTGGACTTCCTCGGCCTGATCACATTGAGTGTCATGGCGAAAGCTTGCGAAATGATCGAGAAGCGTCATGGCATCAAGTTCGATCTCGATAACATTCCACTGGACGACCCCAAATCCTTCGAGCTGATGGGCAGCGGGCACACCGCCGGTATTTTCCAGGTGGAAGGTACGGGGATGACGCGCTACCTGGTGCAGATGAAGCCAAAGACGCTGGATAATATCATCGCCATGGTCGCACTCTACCGCCCGGGACCGATGGCGTTCATCCCCGATTACATTGCGCGCATGCACGGCGAAGCGGAAGTGGAATACCGGCATCCTGCTCTGGAGCCAATCTTCCAGGATACCTACGGTATTCCGGTGTACCAGGAACAGCTCATGCGCGCCGCTGTAGAGTTAGCTGGCTATTCACCGTCTGAATCGGATGAGCTGCGCAAAGCCATCTCGAAGAAGAAAAAGGAAGAGATCGAAAAGCACCGCAATAAGTTCGTTGCCGGTGCCGTGAAGAACGGCATGTCGAAGGACATCGCCGAAGCGATTTACAGCGACTGGGAGGAATTTGCGAGATATGGCTTCAATAAGAGCCATGCAGCAGATTACGGTGTAATCTCCGTTCAGACGGCGTATCTCAAGGCACACTACTCTGCGGAGTATATGGCGGCGCTGCTGTCGGCGAACGCAGGCAAGACCGAGCAGGTCGCTTTGTATGTGGCGGAAGCCCGCAGTATGGGCGTACCGGTGCTTGCACCAGACATCAATTCTTCAACTTGGGATTTTGCGATCGAGGAAGCGGATGGCAAACCTCATATCCGGTTTGGCTTGGGAGCGGTCAAGAATGCCGGGCAGGCCGCGGTCGAGCTGATCGTCAGGGAACGAGACCAGAATGGTGCGTTCAAAAACCTGAATGAATTTGCGCGCCGTGTGGACCTGCGCGCCGTTGGCAAGCGCGCCCTCGAATGTCTGATCAAGGTCGGCGCGATGGACGCATTCGGCAGCAGGTCTGCCATGCTCGCCTCGCTGGAACGCATCGTTTCCATCAGCAGCAATCACTTCCGTGCGGCGGAGTCCGGGCAGATGTCCCTCTTCGGCGAAAGCACCGGCGTGATCGAGGACATTGAGCTTCCTGACGTGAGCAACGTGGATAAACGTGAGATGCTCAATTGGGAGCGTGAGCTGATCGGCTTGTATATCTCGGATCATCCTCTCACACCGTACCAGCAGACCTTCGCGCAGATCGTCAGTTACTTCTCAGGGCAGCTTCCTCAGGCACAGCATGAGGAAAAGGTGCGCGTGGCAGGCTTGATTACCGCCGTGCGTCCGTACACGACGAAAACCAACAAGCCGATGGGCTTTGTCACAATGGAAGATGTGCAGGGGAACATCGAGCTGGTTCTCTTCCCGAAGACCTGGCAGAAAACACATGACATGCTCAAGGTCGGTCAGATCGTTATCGTTGAAGGCAAAGCAGAT
>DATFHE010000346.1:0-4244 GCA_035248745.1 Anaerolineales bacterium
CAGCGGGCAATGCGCCAATCGTTGCAATGATCCATACCTGGGTGTTAAGAAGCAGGTCGCGCAATGTAAAACGTGAGAGCACCAGCCCCAGCGCGCCGCCAATGACAAAAAAAGCCGCGGAAAACTTGATAAAGATGGCAAGCCCACCCAGCAGGCCCGAAAGAACCGCGTAGCTCCAGGATGGAAGGCGAACCCAGCGTGAAAACGCCCACCAGAATGCCACGATGAGCATAACCATCAATGGGTCCGGTTGAAAGCTCCGGCTGCCGAGGATCGCATAGGGGAACAACAGATAGTACGCTGTGGAGACCAGTGCCCCGTCGAAAGAGGCAACGTCACGCGCCAGAAGAAAAAGAAAAATTCCGCCGATCAGCCAGAACAGTGAGGAATACATACGTGGCACCCAAACCTGTTCCCCCGTGAACCGGTACGTGAACGCCACCAGATTCTCAAAGACGACAGGTTCGACGTCCGCTTTGAGTTTGGCGAAGCGGACGGCTGTCTTTAATTCCCGTGCAGAAACGCCGTCTGGTTTGGTCTGGTAATACAGCCCACGCGCCTTGATGAACGAGACCAACTGTCGTGTAGGGTGAAAGTCCAGGGGGAGGTCGGTGAGGTCGTAAAGACGGATCGCCAGCGCTGCGCCAAAAAATCAAAATAAGCGCGAAGGTCCGCGCTGCCCGGGACGAAAAAAAAGTTGTCTGGGACATAAGCCGAAGTATTTTATCAGATTCAGCCTTTTACTTATTCCCCGAGAGCTTCCGCTGGCGGCGGCGAAGGATTGCATCACGCAAACGGCTCAGCCCCGTCAGCATAAGAATGGCAGAGACCAGAAGATTTAACCGCTCGAGAGCAGTGGGTGGATGGATGAAGAACGCCCGGAACCAGGCTCCCAGCGCGGCTGCCGCCTGCCCTCCATCGAGCAGGTAACGCGCATCGTAGCGGTGGGCGGAGGCGAGGGCGCGCCGATTTACCTTTGACACCACCTCCCTCAAACCCGGCTGTTCCTTCGCCCAATCCAGCACCCGGAAGGCTTCGCGTCCAAACTCGGCGGCGCGCGCCCGGTTCTTTGCGAGGGGATGATAACGCGCCGCCGACCAGACCTGCGGCACGTGCAGAATCCTGCCCTGCTGCGCCAAACGAATCCAGAGATGGTGATCGAGCATGAAATGAAAACTGGGTTCCAGCCATCCCGTTTTTTCCAGGGCGGACCGCCGGAAGAAGACGCTTGGCTGCCCCAGGATTTGGAAACATAATAAATCCTGCAACGACAGCTGCTTATATTTCAGAACGTTGATCGTCTGCCCCTCGCTGTCCACGGCAAGCATATCCCCGTAGACCATGACCACATCCGGGTTTTGCTCGAAACACCGCACCGCGAACGATACTGTATTGAGCATGTAATAGTCATCGGAGTTCAGCCAGGCGACGATCTCGCCATTTGCACGCGCAAATCCCTTGTTGATCGCTTCTGCCTGCCCACTGTCCTTTTCCGAGATCCAATACGCCAGGCGATCCGCGTACTTCTGGATGATCTCTCCAGAATTGTCCATCGAGCCGCCGTCGACCACAATGTATTCGATGCGCGGATAATCCTGTTCGAGCACCGATTGGATGGTCTGCTCGAGATAGGGAGCCTGGTTATAGGAGGGGGTAATGATGGAAACAAGGGTCATCGTTTATGTTATTGAGAACTACAGGAGGATGATTGTAGAACTCGTAGCGCTTCGATTACATGGCAATCAGCGCAGGGTCAGAAAAGAGAGTCATAATCCACTTTCGGGAAAATTGACAATTTTCCACCAATGGTCGCGTCGAGGACTTCACGTCCTGCCTTGCGATAGGCGTCACGTACCATAGCATAACCGATTTCGGATGTCTCCAGGTCGGGCAGCTGCCAGCGGAATCCTTTACCGAAATAGGCGGGTGAGAAGTGGTTGGGGTCATCGCCCTGCGATACGACCGTGGTATTCGGCTTGCCGGTCGCGGTGTAATTATGGTCTACGCCGATGAGGATCACCTGTTGAAATCCCATGTGGAAGGCAAGCTGTAAAGTCACATTCGTTACAGTCGCTCCTTCCCAGACGCGTCCGCGCATGTCGGTGGAGAAGCGGGGACCCGTATACGAGGTATAGAGGAAGGTAGGTAATTGCGGAATTGGTAATTGTGGCGGGAAGTGATGGCGAGAGCGCCAGGCAATGAACTTTGGCAAAGAAAGATTTGCAAGATCACTTGCTGTCTGCTCGACGACTAGGTCATTGACTACGGTTAGATAGGTTGTAGAGAAGCCTAGCTCCGGGAACATGAGATAAATGCGGTTCATCCCAAAGGTGAACTCGTCCCTGAGCTTGCTCATGTCCGTTTGTTTGAGGCTGGGACCGTTGGCGATGACAAAGGCGCGCTCGCCTTTATGAACATCCTTAAGCACAGCAAGACGCCGGATGCTCTCCCGCCGCCACGGATGGAGGTAGGCGGCTGGTAATTCCGGGATGCGGCGAATTGAGTCGTTGGTCACGCGGGCGAAGTTCCAGAGAAAAGACGGAGTGATCTGCTTGAGGGTTTGCTTCATAGGAAGAGTTATTCCGTACTCAATCTCGCTGTCGCGCCGCCATCTACAACCAGCGCCTGACCCGTCATAAAGGAGGATTGCTCATTGTCTGCAAGGAAGTAAATCGCGCTGGCGATCTCTTCGGGCTTACCGACTTTGCCACTGACTGTCTTGCGCGCAAGATTATCCAGACGATCCTGCACATCGCCGTGACCGACGTGCCCACGCCCCAGCCCCGCGCGCAACATGGGCGTATCCACCGCGCCGGGCAGGATGGCGTTGACGCGGATGTTGTCTGGCGCGAACTCGATCGCCATGGCACGCGTCAGGGCAAGCAAGCCTCCCTTCGATGCCGCATATGCAGCGATATTGGCAGAGGTCTGGATGGCATGTACAGACGATACGTTAACAATCGCTCCGCCGCCGGCAGCCTTCATCAGCGGGTGCGCCAGCTTCACGAACAAAAAGACAGAGCGCAGGTTCGACGCCATGACGGCATCCCATTCTTCCACCGTCGTCTCTACCAACGGCTTGGCAACCTGCACCGCGGCATTATTTACCAGGGCATCGAGCGTGGGATGGAACGCGCGCGCTTCTTCAAAAATCTGTTCCGTCGATTCCGGGTGAGAGATATCCGCCTGGATGAAATGTCCGTTTTGTGGAAAGTCCTCGCCAAAGGGAGCGCGATCCACACCAATCACGCGCCAGCCATTGGAGGCAAAGTGACGAACTGTTGCGCGTCCAATGCCGCCGCCCGCGCCAGTGATGAGAACTACCTGATCTTGAGACATCTTTATCTAATCATTTGTTTTGCAGGAATTTTGAATGACTCTAAAGTTGAACGGATCTGTGTAGTCTGAGTATAAGCTGACATCGTCCAGCAATTCAAGGTCCTGCCTGAAGTATTCATTAAAGATGATTCGGAAACTGTTCACCGGTGTAATCGTTGAATACACCGGAGCACCTCTGCCCGGCAGTAAATATGCAGTGAGATTGCTCATTCGGGATCGCGGACTACTTGCCACCGTTGGACCGTGGTCTCCCTGCAGCACAATAATCGGCGGTGTAGAGGAATTCTCAATGATCTCTGGCAGGATTTCCATCATGCGGCTGTTGATATAGATCACCTGGTCGCGGTAGTGCTCAGCGCCCTCCTGCGTTTTCGTTGTGCCGACCTCGGCAGGTTCTACAGGTCCGCCTGTGGGTCCAAACACATACGGAGGGTGTGGCACGATCAAATGGACAAAGACGAATTTCGGTCCTTGAATGTAAGAGAGATCATCCAGCGTATCTAACGTAGAAAGTGTACGCTCCCGGAACAAATCCGACCCAGAAGTTTGCAGCCCAAAACGACTTGTGTCCTGCAACAGACGTGCTAACGTTGTTTCCAGCAGCAGGTTTTCAAATTCATTCAACGCCCAACTAGACTTCTCAGGGCTGAGATAGTAATCGGCATCTCGCAGTTCTGTTGCTAAAAAGCCGGTGGCGAAGGCGACGGTCTGGTAGCCTGCCTTCTCAAGACTTTCCCGAACCGCGCTGTGGTGGATCAACGCGTCCAACCCGGTTCGATCGTCCGAGCCCGGGACAAAGCGGTCACTCAGTGCATCGATGTAGTTAAAGTTCAAAGACGACGCTAAAGACAACTGCGTCTGAGCATAATTGCTCTGGCTGCATTCGGCAACGTAAAAGCCAAGAG
>DATFHE010000347.1:0-3373 GCA_035248745.1 Anaerolineales bacterium
AGTGCATGGCACGAATTCAAGAATCAATCGGAGAAACAAGTGTCTATGATTAACATCTGTCTTAGGAGAGAGATGATTACAGAGTGGGCGTCATGAACTCTTTGATCAAACTCCTCATCCTGAGTCTCTTCGCTTTGTTTCCCCTCGGCTGTTCAACACCTTTTTTCGCGGACGCTTCCGTAACACCAACTGCAATATTTACCTCCACACGCGCGCCAGCCCCAACGCAGACAGCCACAACAATTGCCACAAAAACTCCAATTCCAACGCAAACGCCGCTTGAGAAGCTGGGAGAAACACACGTGCTCGACGAGGCGGGGTTTTCTGTCCTCGTGCCAATCGGGTACGCTTCCCAAGTTGATGAACATCAAATATTTATTTCCAGCCTGGATGGCTCTTTAGCCACTTCTTTCGTTAGCGTGGGCTCCACTTCTTCGGGAGAGGAAATCATCGATGAATACCTGCGTGCCTTAGCAAGCAGAAGCGACGGGGAGTTTGAAAAAACACCTGCTAAGCCAGTCACTATAGACGGGCGGGAAGGACAGGCATTTGACCTGACCGGAACTTTAGCTGGCTCTCCTTTGGAGGGAAAAGCTTTTGTTATTCCACTCGGCTCGAATCACTTTTTATTCGCGTTTGGAATTTCCAACCTATCAGAGGATGAGAATGCATGGGAAGAGCAAGGGGTAAAAGTATTTGAGGCGATTGTAGAGTCCATCAAATTCTTCGAGCCGCGAAGCACAGGTATCTGTCCTATTGCCACGGATCCAACCTATGGCTATACCACGGAAAACCCCATCCGCGTGGGGGATGGCGGTGAGCTCTTTGGCGGCCCCGCACGCGAGCGGGCATATCTGGATAATCTGCGCGGTCCCAGTGGGGAACCGATCTCCTATGAAAGAACGGGCTCGCTTAATGTTGAAGATACGATTTTGGATGAATATGTAATTACCGGGTTGGGGAACCCCGTCAGGCTTTATCTTGATATTTACAAGGTAGAAGAATTACAGGCCCCTGCCGGGTTTACGTGTGCGGGGTCATTCAAACTCTCGCCTTGATTTTTCTTTATACTACGTCTGTGCATTTCCTGGACTCGAAGGAGATATCCAATGCCCTTCCAGCTCGTCTACCTCTCCCAGCAAGACCCGAAATGGAAACGCGACATCCTCGGCTTTGGCGATCCCGAAGATACAATTGGCTACGTAGGCTGTGCACTGACCAGTGTGGCAATGCTGCTCAGCGGGCATGGATATACGGAAACACCTAAAACACTGAATCAAAAGTTGAAGAACGTGCAGGGTTTCGTCAGCGCGGCAATCCGCTGGAACTCTGTCAGCCAGGTGTACCCAAATGTGACGGTCAAATCCAATGTCTCATGCACAACGACTCCCGCGCCGCTCGAATTGATCGATGCAGCCATCGCTGCAGGGCAGCCTGCCATCGTCCAGGTGGATAGCTCGCCCGCAGAGGGAATCCAGACGCACTGGGTAGTGATCTATGAAAAAAGGGGCGATGATTATCTCATGCTCGACCCCTGGCCCTACCAGCCAGATATTACCAGAGAAGACTTGTTGATGAAACGGTATTCACGCGGAAACCCGCTCCGGCGCGCCATCTCACATGTGATTCTTTATGAGGTATTTGGCGGCGGTCCCTCTACACCGGCGACGACCCCTATTCCAACGGACGGGATTCCCGCCTTAGTCGCCCGCGTCAAGGACTCCGTTACATGGGGGTTGAACATCCGCTCGAGCGTTGATACATCAAGTATGTCAAACGTGCTGGAGGTCGTGCCTGCCGGGACGCAGCTCATCCTTCTTGAATTGGATGGCACATCAAGGATCGGCGCGATTAATCAGTGGATGCATATCCGCACCCCAAACGGACGGGAAGGATTCGCCGCAGCCTGGTACCTAGAGGCAGTTGCAGATACACATCCTGTTCCTGTAACAGAGCCCGCTCCCACCCCAATCGAAGAGCCGCCCGTGGTCTCCACGCCACCGAAGCCACCTAAGGAAGAAAAGCAGGATGACAAGCTGACGATTGTCGTCTCCAGCGCGGTGGGCACGAGTGGATTACGCCTCCGAAAATCCCCTTCGAAGGGCGGTGCTTTGGTTACTGTCCTCAAAGCAGGCACACGGCTGACCGTGCTTGAGCCTGCAAAAAAGGCGAACGCTAAGATCGGCAAAGCCAACCAGTGGCTGCATGTGCGCTCCCCAGACAGCCAGCGTGGATATGTCAGCGCGGAATTCGTGTCACTTCCCTAACATCCTTGTTGAGATAAGCGGTAAAATGCATTCACAAAACACCGGGCGTGAGGAGCAGAGATGGACAGCGACTTAAGAATTTCATCCGAATCAATGCAAGCCGATGTACCTGTGACCGTGTTCCACCTGCGCGGCTGGCTGGATGCACAAAGCGAAGAGCAATTGCTCGAAGCCGCGCGTACCGCCTATGACGGCGGCGCGCGTTACCTTCTTATCGATATGAGCGATCTCGATACTCTCACCAGCGCGGGTATGCGTGCACTGCAAAAGGTGTATCAGATCTTCACACCGAAAGAAGATCAGTTCAAGCTGGCGCATTTGAAACTATGTAACGCCCCGCCCCAAATCTACAACGTGCTGGGAATTACAGGCTTCCTACAGAATATTCCCATGTACGAAAGCCAGGAGTCTGCACTCCAATCGTTTGGAAAAGGGTAAAGTTGTAAGGACAGTACGCTGTACACAACAAATTTGCATGCCAAGACAGGCTCTCTGACCTTGGGGAGCCTGTTTGTTTTGGATGATGACTGGCGCCTTTACAACCATTTTGCAAACAGACTATCCGCAAGTTGCCCTAATAAATCTGTAAACTCTTTGCAAAGTCCATAAACCTTTGGAAGGCTACAATTGCAGTTGCCTGAACGCATCATCCAGACAAGTCATCACCCACCCAGGCGGAATTTTCAATAACTTCTACCCCGTGTCTATGGACATTCATCCTTACGTTGTTTTTTCGATTCTTTCTGCCATTATCACCTTGATTGCAGCCATTGCTGCCTGGCGGCGTTCCGCGCCGGGCGCATCTGCATTGGGTCTCCTGTTGCTTGGTATGACGCTCTGGTCTGCGTGTTACGCGACGCGCTGGCTGAATATTTCCGAGGAGGCAAAACTATTTTGGTTCCGGGTGATGTTTATTGGCGTAGTTTCCATCCCTACCCTGTTCCTGATCTTCGCCCTGAATTTTACCCGGAATGAATTCTGGTTAACCTCTCGCAAGCTGGTTCTTTTTTCCATTCTGCCTGTTCTCTCCCTGATCCTGCAATGGACCAACCCTTATCATCATCTGATGTACCAGTCTCTTAACATCCTCCCAGTTCGTGAAGACA
>DATFHE010000348.1:0-9088 GCA_035248745.1 Anaerolineales bacterium
GAACTTTGGAACCGAGGTGACGGCTGCCTATTTGACATCTGCTTTTTGGGGATCCTTCACTCTCGGGCGCTTGTTCGGGATCTGGGTTTCTACTCGCGCCAAACCTCTGACAATCCTTTATCTGGATTTTGTTGGCTGCATTATCAGTGTAGGGCTTGTCATCCTCTTTCCTCAATCATCCATGATGTTATGGCTCGGGACGATTCTGTTCGGCATCTCACAGGCATCGATCTTCCCTACATTCCTGACCCTCGCGGAAGAGCGTATGCATGTAACAGGGACCATAGCAGGTCTATTCCTGGTGGGGGCCGGCGTGGGCGGTATGATTCTGCCGTGGCTGATTGGTCAGGCATTCGTGCAGGCTGGCGCCGGCGCCATGATGACAATGATTTTTGTGGGCGTTGTCCTGAATTGGTTCATGTTGATGCTTTTCACAAGAATATCCTTAAGACCAGGCCCTGTCACGGAACTAACTGGCATTGCGGATTAATGGAATAACAAAGTCATAGCTTCTCCCGTATTGGCTCTCATGCTTTGGTAGAATCTTTCTAATGCCCCTCAGCCTATCGCGCTTTTCAATTTGGTTTTTGCTCATTCCCTTTCTGCTCTCCTCCTGCGGTACAAGCAGTCCGGCAACTGTTTACCCAACCTACGATCCCTTCGCGCCGATTAACGGAACCGGGTCACAGGTGGCACCGGCTCCCGGGAGCGACGTAATGGCCCCCTTGGGGAACTCGGGAGGTCCAACGCCCACCCGCGCGCCGGTGTCGGTTCAAATCCCTCAACGTAATTCCAATTCATCTTCCACGACTCCCACTCCGGATGCGCCTCATCCGATCCCGACCCCGCGTGATTTTCTGGATCAATATACGGTGCAGGCTGGCGATACGCTTGGTAGCATTGCCAGCGGATACGGTATCACACTGGAGTCGCTGATGCAGGCAAACGGATTGAACGAATCAAGTGTCCTAGCGATTGGAATGGTGTTGACAATCCCGCCGGTCGAGGTCGATCCCAATCCCGGGTCTTCTTTCAAGATCATCCCCGACTCGGAGTTGATCTACGGACCTGCCAGCGCTCAGTTTGACGTGGGGGCGTTCGTCGAGGAACACGGCGGCTATCTCGCAAGTTACTCAGGGGATGTCGATGGAGAATATCTCACGGGGACACAGATCGTAGAGCGCGTGGCGGAGAACTATTCCGTGAACCCGCGGCTGCTGCTTGCGCTCCTCGAATACCGCAGTGGCTGGGTAACAGATCCCAACCCTCAAAACGTGGAGTACCCGCTCGGCTTCTACGACAGTTTTTATGCCGGACTCTACCGGCAGCTTGCATGGACCGCGAACAATTTGAACCGCGGCTACTACTTATGGCGCGTCAACGGGCTTTCCACGTTACCACTGAGTGATGGAACCTACGTTCCCCTCGACCCCACGATCAACGCCGGGACGGCCGGGGTGCAGTATTTTCTTTCTTTGTTCAACAACCGTCCGTTTTGGGATAACGACGTGAGCGAGCTTGGATTCTTCGAAACCTACAACGAGCTCTTTGGCTACCCATTCGACTTTGATATCCCATCACTCGTGCCGCCGAACCTGAGCCAGCCAGCGATGCAGCTGCCCTTCGAGTCGGGTGCCGTCTGGTCCTATACGGGAGGTCCGCACGGCGGCTGGGACACCGGCTCTGCCTGGGCTGCGCTTGATTTTGCCCCGCCCGGCGAAGCCCTGGGCTGCGTCAGCAGTGATGCCTGGGTGGTTGCCGTCGCCAATGGCTGGATCGTCCGCGCCGAAAACGGCGCCGTCATCCAGGATCTGGATAACGACGGATATGAACAGACCGGCTGGAATGTGCTGTATATGCATGTGGAGATACGAGAGCGGATTCAGCCGAATACGTATGTATATGCCGGCGAGCGGATCGGGCACCCTTCCTGTGAAGGCGGTATCTCGAATGGCACGCATCTGCACCTTGGGCGCAAATATAATGGTGAGTGGATTCCAGCCGATGGAAACCTTCCGTTCAACCTGGACGGCTGGATCTCCAGCGGGAATGGCTACGAATACGATGGTTACTTGACGCGTGGAGACATTGTCTATGAAGCGCTCGAGGGCAGGTTCGAGGGGTTGAATCAGATTTCGAGATGATTCTGCTGAAAGCCTAACGTCTGGAAACTCCAGACTTTTATGCAGGTATAATTCTCAGTACCGGACTTAATACGTGAAGCGACTGATCAGCCTGATTATTACAGCCTCATTTTTGCTGGCCGCATGTGGGAGCAGCGACGCATCCCTGTGGGGGCAGTACGCTACGCCAACCCCGTTTGGAGGCGCTTCGCCTACCTCCCCGCCCACCATTGTCCCCACATACACCGCTGAAGTAATCAGCCCCCTGGTATTGCAAGCGACTGTTACCCCCGCTCCTACATTTCAGGAAGCATTCGTAACGCAGGAAGCAACGCCGACTGCCGAACCTACAGCGTTGACAGAAGCAAATGCGCCCACCCGTTTGTATTACACGCAGAGTGGAGATTGGCTTCCTGCGGTCGCGATCCGGTTTGGGGTGGGTGTGAATGAAATCGCATCCCCCAAAATTCTGCCCGAAAAAGGATTACTCGATCCCGGAACCTTATTGATCATCCCGGATACGCTCGACCGTTCCCTTCCCTTTACACCGGCCGTCCAACTCATTCCCGATAATGAATTGATCTTCTCGGCAACCGCTGTAGATTTTGATATTTCCACGTACGTGAAGGATGCGGGCGGCTATCTCGCTAACTATCGCCAGTACCTTGGCTCCACGGGCTGGACGTCCGGCGCGCGTGAAATCGAGCGGCTGGCATATGAGAACTCCATCAACCCGCGTCTGCTGCTTGCCCTCCTGGATTATGAAGGGCAATGGGTGCGCGGGCAGCCGGAAAACGAGTTCCGCATTGATTATCCTTTGGGAGAAGAGAGCTTCAAATATAAAGGGATGTTCATGCAGATGGTCTGGGCGATCAAACAGCTTTCGACCGGCTATTATGCCTGGCGCGATGGCAAAATGGTCGAGCTGACGTTTCAGGATGGCACCAGGCTGCGCATCGACCCGACGCTCAATGCCGGTACAGTTTCACTCATGTATTATTTTTCGCGCCACCACTCCTATAACGAATGGCTGCGTATGATAGATCAGACCGGCGGCTTTTTGTCGTTTTACCAGAATATGTTTGGTGACCCCTGGTCGAGGGCGGATGTCTTCGGTCCGATCTTTCCGCCGAGCATCAGCCAGCCGGAAATGTCCCTGCCATTCGAGGTCGATGATGCCTGGGCGTTCACCGGCGGACCTCACGCCGCCTGGGAAACCGAAGGTCCCATGGCTGCCGTGGATTTTGCACCCCCGAGTGCAAAGACGGGCTGCTTGTCTTCCGATCACTGGGTAGTCTCTGCCGCGCCCGGGTTGGTCGTCCGATCCGGGAATGGCGTGGTGGTTGTCGATACGGATGGAGATGGGTCCGAACAAACTGGCTGGAACCTGCTGTATTTGCACGTCGCAGCCAACCATCGTGTGCCCGAGGGCGTGTGGGTGGAACAGGACGACCACATCGGGCATCCTTCCTGTGAAGGCGGCATGTCTACCGGCACCCACCTGCATTTCGCCCGTAAATATAACGGCGAGTGGGTCATTGCGGATGGTCCGCTTCCTTTTGTGTTGAGCGGCTGGACTGTCTATGCCGGTGAGAAACCCTATGAGGGGAAATTTGTCAAAGGTGATAAAGTAATCACGTCAGATCTCTATGCGCAATCTCTGGCTGTGATCCTGCGTGAAACGGATGATGAATAGTCTGGTATGAAACGAAAAATATCGTTGACGCAAGAACACAGAGGGAAACATTCCTCTCTGTGTTTTTTGAATCTCTTAACAATCTCTGTTCTGCTCGCCGCCTGCGCGCCAGGACCCGCGCCAAGCATCATCGAAAATATGATCACGCCGCTCGTCCCAACGCCTGTCCCGGCGCCGACATCCGAGAGACCCAAGTACGCGCCGGGCGAGCTGGTGGATTACACGGCGCAAAGCGGAGATACTCTTCCGGCTCTGGCGGCGCGCTTCAACACCACGGTCGAGGAGATCCGGGAAGCGAATCCCATCATCCCGCTCGATGCCACGACGATGCCGCCAGGGCTGCCGATGAAGATCCCCATTTATTATCTCCCGTTGTGGGGCACTGCGTACCAAAGCATTCCGGACCATGCATTCGTCAACGGTCTTGCCCAGATCGGTTTTAGCACCTCGGCATTTGTCGCGACCACATCGGGGTGGCTGAAAGATTATCGCGTCTATGCCGGAGAACGGACGCGTACCGGTGCGGAGGCAGTGGACTATATTGCTCAGAATTACAGCGTCAGTCCCCAGCTGCTGCTGGCGCTGCTGGAATATCAAGGCGGTGCTCTCACCCAGCCAGCACCTCCCGGCGAAGACTATATGCTTGGTTTCCGGCGCGTGAACTATGAAACACCTTATCTTCAACTGATCATTGCAGCGAACACACTCAACAATGGCTACTACAACTGGCGCGCCGGCAGGCTGACCGAGCTCGAACTGCTGGATGAAACCATCTTCCGCCCTGACCCCTGGCAAAACGCGGCATCGGTAGCGCTGCAATATTATTTCTCCAGGCTTTACGCCGGGGAAAAATACTTCGCCTCGATCGGACCAGAAGGCTTTGCGCGCGTCTACCAGACCTTTTTCGGCGATCCCTGGGCAAATCTTGTCACCGTTCTGCCGGGCAGCCTTCAACAGCCTGCGCTGGAGTTTCCATTTGGTCCGGGTCAGATCTGGGCATACACGGGCGGACCCCACACCGGCTGGGGAACCGGCGAGCCCCTTTCCGCCCTTGATTTTGCCCCGGCTTCCGATACCACAGGCTGTGTGACCGTCGAGCCAGACCAGTACGCAACCGCCATGGCGGATGGACTCGTCCTGCGCTCGGATATCGATGGCACCGTGCTCGATCTCGATAAAGATGGAGATGAACGGACAGGCTGGGTCCTGTACTATTTACACCTTGCCACAGAAGCCAAAGCTCCCCTGGGCAAGGAAATACGAGCTGGCGAGTTGATTGGGTATCCCTCCTGTGAAGGCGGCCATGTGACGGGTACCCACGTCCATATTGCACGCAAATACAATGGGGAATGGATTCTTGCCGACGGACCGCTCGCCTTCAACCTCGAAGGCTGGATCGCCCATAATGGATCGCGTGAATATAAAGGCACCCTTACGCGCGGCGGAGCCGTGATCACTGCCTGTGAATGTTCAGACTATCAAAGCCAGATCATGTCTGGCAGGCTGGGTCTGCCTTCTGAATAGTAGATGATCAGGGAGTGAGTTCCTGCCAAACCCCCTGCGAAACCGGGCGCCGGGTCCCATCCGGCTCCTCTTCATAAATCTCATAATGCAGTTCCATCGGGAATGCAGGTGACAGCATCACCTGCACCGGGCAATATTTCGTCATGGACAGCTCAATCGAACGCAGCAAGGCTCTTTCCTCCACGTTCCTTCCCGCCACGATATACGTGATCTGCGCCCTCGTGAACACGTGCGGAGGCTCTACTGCGCGCGGCGCATCGACCCGCACTTCAAACTGGGTCACCTGCTGGCGTTTTTTGCGCAGGATCGAGAGGACATCCATGCCGGTACAGCCAGCGAGCCCCAGCGCGATCATTTCCATGGGGCGCACACCCTGATTTGTCCCGCCAAAATAGGAATCTGCATCCATTTGCACAGGAAACCCGGAATCGGTTGTGCCGGCAAAGGTCATGTTTTCTTTCCAGGCAGCGCTTACCTTCATGGTTGCTCCATAATGAGAGGGGTAACGTACTGGTCGAGCATCTTACGGCTAATTCCACCCACCCACTGCAGTCGGATCGTCCCAGCGCGGTCGATCACAAATGAACTGGGCAGCCCCAGGGTCTTGAATGCCTGCTCCGTCGCAATATAAGTAGGATCGAGCCAGACAGGAAACGTCAGTCGATACTCCCGAAGGAACTGCAAAACATCTTCCTTTGAGTCGCCGTCGTTAATCCCAATGACCACAAGGCCCTTGTCCCTGTGACGGTTATAAAACGACTGTAGCGCCGGCATTTCCCGTTTGCATGGCTCGCACCACGTAGCCCACAGGTTGACCAATACCACCTGACCACGATAGTCCGCGAGCGAATGAGAAGTCCCCTGCGTATCCGTCAGGGTGAGCTCAGGGGCGGAGTAACTCACGGTAGCGGGAACTGTCGAGAAGTCAGACTGTGCCGAAACACCCCGCAAAATGAAGTAGGCGGAGGAACCAAGGAGAAGTACGCCGACTCCCAATAGAAGTAGTGGAACCGTCTTTCGCGGCAAGACTGTAGTCATGGTGGAATAAGTATACCCTCCCGAACTTGCTGGTTTCCAGGTCAGGATAAACGTCATTCAAATGGCGATATTTGCCACTGGAAAGCCAGTCGCCGCCGAGTTACTATAACAAGGACATGAATCAAATAGCCATTTTCAAGGGATTGGATGCAGAGAAACTCGAATTGCTGAGACCGCTGTTTGAAAGGTTTTCCTGCCTGGCGGGGACGGTCATTTTTCAACAGGGCGACCCCGCGGATTTTCTTTATCTCGTGATAAACGGCAACGTCGAAATATCCTTCCAGCCTTATGACGGTGTTCCCATCCTGATAGCGCATGTGGAAAAAGATGACCTGTTCGGCTGGTCTGCGGTAGTGGGAAGCGACAAATACACCTCTTCCGCGATTGCAAATGAAGATGTAGAAGCACTCCGCCTTCGCAGCAACAGACTTCGCAGGTTCTGTCGCGAGCATCCCGAAGCAGGGCGAGAGCTTCTGGATCGCCTGGCAAATCGAGTTTCCCTCCGCCGGACGGATGCGCACAGACAAGTGGAATCTATGCTTGTACAGGGAATACTCGAAAAGAGTTAATCCTTCTGAAAAATAGGCGGTAAGGGCAGGTACATAAAAACGACGACGCTAAAGCGTCGTCGTTTCTGCTTTAAGCCACAAAGGACTTAATTGGGGGAACGGTTTGTAAAGAACCGCAACACGAAATATCCGCCCACAATAATCAGCACGGCGGGCCAGAGGTACTCTGTAATCCCCTGGTAAGGAGTCCCGAGTAAGGCGCCAAACAGCAGGAGGACTACTCCGGGAATCAATGCCCAGGTGCGCCCGGTTCTATCGCCGGGCAGGAGCGCAACCAGAAGGAACGTCAGACCCAGCCCGAGGAAGAAGAGTCCGCCCGTTTCGACGCCTGATACGTCCTCCAGCGAGGAGACGACTCCAAGCGTGAGCATGACTCCGGCGGGGATGATCGCCCACCAGCGCTCGGTGCCGGTAAAGTACACCCACCAGAACCCGAGGCTGATGCCTGCAAAGAACACCAGTCCATCGTAGGCTTCCAGGGAATCAGGAAGGAAGGAGGCAAAAGCCAGGCCCAACAGGGTAAACGCCGGGAAGGCTGCCCACCAGTTCTCGCGGTTGTTGATAAGCATATAGAAAAAGAACAAACCGCCTGCAACGAAGATCAAGCCCCAGAATACACCGCCGCCATTGGTGATGATTCCCAGTGCATCGAGCAGGGAAAGTAAGCCGCCCACTACAAGCAATCCGCCAAGGATAAGCCGAGGGTCATAGCGTCGCATGTTTATCTCCTTAAATTACATTGACCGAGCCCAGCCCTGCTTCGATGTTGATCTCGGCACGGTCGGCTGCTGTGTCATAGCCGGACGATTGATAAAAACCTGTATCCAGGCGCGGGAAACGACTCGTATCTACATGGACAGAGTTTACGCCTTCCTCCACACGGATGCGCGCCGCAGTCGCTGCGGGCACGCGCACGTTGACGGACGCCGCGCCTGCTTCAATGTCCAGAAGGGAAACACCGCGCGCCGGCACCGTCACGTTTGAGCTGCTGGCGCCGGTACTTAATTCAACACGCGAGGCAAGGACATCCTGTAGATCAATATTCAGGGAGCTTGCACCCGCCTCCACCACCAACGTGAGAGGGATCTCCTGCGTCAACTGGAAACGCCAGACGCCCTGGGAGGGCCCAAGGAAGGGGAGAAACGAAGGTCCTGCCTCTACGTTGACCTCCAGTCTGTCACCATCCAACCGATTTTGCTGGTTCATCCCTACCGCAGAGGATCCGACGAGCGCCTGCCCGATTGGTGCGCCGCCCGTAATCTCGATCTGCCCGGCGCCGTGCGAAAACTTGAACCTGGCGCTCTTCGCCGAATGGAGAGGAACAAGGAACGTCTCTTCATCAGAAAGAGCAGGCGTCCAAAACACCCCAATCATGATCCAGACTCCAAGGAGAATTAACGCCAGAGGCCAGAGAAACGGGAAAATATTCTGGATGTATCCCTCTGTCTGAAGGAAAAGCAGCACGCCAAGCAGGACGAGCGCCGTCCCCCAAAAGAGGTTATCGCGTCTCATCCTGACCTCGATAACCAGCTCTACCATTGCTTCCACTCCCGCTGCGCACAAAGCCGCGAACCAGAACGTACACACCCAGCAGAATCAGGAGGATTGCCGGTCCATAATCACCCAGGATGGAAAGCCCGCCAAAGAAGGTAGCGAAGACAAGGAACAACACCGCACTGATGACGATGAGATTCAATCCATGAGAAAGATTTCTGCGCGTACTCTCGCCGAGCAGACCTGCCAAAATCGTCCCCACCCCCACAAAGCCAGGGATCAGCGCCCACATGTAGGACCAGGAATCATAATCGCCGGTCTGGTTCTGGTAATACAGGATGCCGCCAATGCCGGTGATGATCGCAGCCGGGATAGACATGCCCGGCGCGCCGGTAATCAGCCCGATCAGAAACACGATCAGTCCGGCGCCGATCGTATACATGGGCCAGGTGAAGCTTGTATCCAGCCAGTCTTGCACCGCCGGGACCTGGCGGCTGATGACCAGCCAGCCTCCGATCAATATCAGCAGGATGCCGAGAACGAGATTGGTTCGATTTTGTCGCATGGGATTCTCCTCGTGAAAACGTCTCATTCTATTTTACGACAAATGAGTTCACAAGTTGCGTTTTACTTATTCAGGAACG
>DATFHE010000349.1:0-6714 GCA_035248745.1 Anaerolineales bacterium
GAGTCGGGCCTCGACCGAGGTATGAAAGGCCTGCTAGCGAGATGGATGCTTAAAAGGTTACGGAACTGGGATGTGCGTACCGCAATCAGCGTCGATAAATTCATAGCCAACTCACACTATATTGCGGCCAGGGTTCGCAACGCCTACAACCGGAACGCGGATGTCATCTATCCTCCGGTCGATGTCGAATCGTTCGTTGCTCGGGAAGACAAGGATGATTACTACGTCACGGCGTCGCGCCTCGTGCCTTACAAGAAAGTGGACCTTGTAGTGGAGGCATTTGCCGGAATGCCTGAGAAGCGGCTTGTCGTCATCGGCGATGGACCGAGCATGCCAGGAATCCGCGCCAAGGCCGGACGGAATGTCAGTTTTCTGGGCCATCTGACGCGCGAGGAGCTGGCGCGTCATCTACAGGCCGCGCGCGCCTTCATATTTGCAGCGGAAGAGGACTTCGGCATTTTGCCGGTAGAAGCGCAAGCCTGCGGAACACCCGTTATCGCTTTCGGCCGGGGTGGCGTTACGGAATCCGTGATTGGCCTCGACTTTGATGACCCAACGGGGCTATTCTTCGACGAGCAGTCGGCAGCGGCGATTCGGACTGCGGTCACAACCTTTGAGACCATGTCCCCGCGCATCTCACCGTCGGCATGCCGCCGTAACGCAGAACGCTTTTCGGTGATGAGATTTCGCGAGTCGTTCAGCGCTTATATCTGCAAGGCGGCAGAGATGGGCAAAATGGAGAAGGCAGATAGGCGCGACCCGTAAGCTTGGTTTTAAATGGGCTTAGGCACAATCCATCTTTCCAACAATTCGGAATCATGAACTTCACAAAATAAATTCATTGGTCAAATGAACATATCATGCAGCTCGACGATCGGGTCAAGCGGGAGCAAAGGTCATATGATTCAGGAACTGTTGTTCTTGAGTCGTCGAAACTGCAGAGCCGTTTCAGGCACGTATTTGAATCAAGAAACACACAATACGGCATGCGACATTTTACCGACACCCTGGCGAAATGCTGTCCAGCAGCGGTTGTTCTGGATTTCGGATGTTTAAATGGAGACGCAGTACCCACGTACCGCAGCTACGGCGCACATAGAATAATCGGGATCGATATTTCAGAGAAAGGCATTGCGCGCGCGACGGAGAAATACGGAGATATCGCGGAGTTTCACGTGTGTGACGCCCACAACCTGGCGTTCCTGGAGAACGAGACCGTTGACTGCGTCGTCGGGACTGCGATCCTCCATCACTTGGCATTCGAACAGGCTATTAGAGAAGTCATCAGGGTACTGAAGAAGGGCGGTAAAGCGCTTTTTATTGAACCCCTATACGATAATCCCGCTTCCAAGGTATTCAGAGCATTAACACCCAAGGCGCGGACTCCCGATGAGCGGCCCCTGTCCAGGGGACAAATAGAGTGGGCCAACAATCAGTTCGGAAGTGGCAATCATAGATTCTATAATCTGGTTACTACTCCAATCGCCATGATCACCTCTCTATTGCCAGTATCGTCTTCCAATCCACTGCTCAATATTGCAGACTCTCTGGATCGACGATTGGAAGCCACAAGACTCAAATACTGGATGCGTCAAGTGGTTCTTGTGTGGGAAAAGTAGAACCGGTTGAATGTGCATGGATAATCATCTGAAAACAATACCTGCCTCTCTGGACTCTACTGTTGCCACGCGGACATTTGACAATGTGAGGAGCAATGGTCGGCAGATAAACTGGTGGCTCGTAGCCGGGGATGCCTTCGGGCTGGCAATCGCGTGGCTTGTTTCATTCGCCGTCCTGTGGTTGGTGGAAGAACGGACTTGGCTGAAGAGCATGGCCGATTGGTTCATCGCACATGGGAGGATCCCGATCGCTTTAGTCGTGGTGCCATTTGCCCTATCGCTTCTCACCTTTGGTATGCGAGGGCATTACACCCGGCGCCGTCCGCTTACGGATGAGATTCTGGATATCTTCAAAGTTTTCGTGGTCGTCGCGGTGCTGGACGGGGTCTTCGCCTATCTTGCCAAGTGGTATTTCTCCAGATCCTGGTTCGTCATGGCGTGGGTGTTGACGTTCCTGCTCGTACCTTGCATCCGGGCAGGTATAAAACTCATACTCATACGTGCCCATCGCTGGCAGCGAGCCACTGTGATCCTTGGCGCCGGTAAAAATGCGCGCGAGGCGGCAGAAGCTCTCGATGCTGAACCATTCATGGGCCTTGAGATCAAGGCTTTTCTGGTCCCGCCAGGCGAAGACGCGCTAGTCCAAGTTCTTGAGGTCAAGAATAAAAAAATCCCCGTGCTGCCCCTTGGGATCGATCCTGACAAGACGCTCGAATCCCTGGGTTCGCCGCAGCTGGTTGTAGCCCTGGAGTCAGAAAGCGTGCTTCCGCATCAACGCCTCCTGCAAAGGCTTCTGGCGCGCTATGGGGACTTGCGCGTTATTCCACCCTTGAGAGGTCTGCCGCTATACGGCATGGAGATTACCCATTTCTTCAGCCATGAAGTATTGATGCTTTCGATGCGCAACAATCTTGCGCGCCCGGGACCGCAATTGCTCAAACGGATCTTTGACTTGCTAGGCTCCTTGTTGCTCCTTGTTCTGCTCGCGCCCCTGTTTGCATATCTATCCTGGAAGATCCGTCAGTCCGGCAGCAAGGCGGTTTTCGGTCACGAGCGAATCGGGCGCCACGGAAAGCGCTTCCAATGCCTCAAATTCAGAACAATGGTGCCCGATGCGGATCGCGCGCTTATCGCGCTTCTCGAGAGCGATCCTCGTGCGCGGGAAGAATGGGAGCAGGGCTTCAAGCTGAAGAACGACCCGCGCGTCACCCCGGTGGGGGATTTTCTGCGCAGAACCAGCCTCGATGAGCTGCCTCAACTCTGGAATGTCTTGAAAGGCGACATGAGCCTGGTTGGTCCGCGGCCCATAATCGAGGAAGAGTTAGGGCGCTATGGCGACCAGGTCGGTTATTACCTGGAGACGAGGCCGGGCATAACCGGCCTATGGCAGATCAGCGGCCGTAACGATACAGGATATGAAGATCGTGTCTCGCTTGACAGCTGGTACGTTAGGAACTGGTCGCTGTGGTACGACTTCGTCGTACTTCTCAAAACCGTGCGGGTAGTGTGGCGTCGCGAGGGCGCCTACTGATCGGGCGCACGCTCACTGTTGCGCATGCGTTCTCAATTGCACCGAAGTTGCTCTGTTTCCATCCCGGGGCTGGTTTCTCGCATACCCCATCGTCATACCCGCAAGGGCCCAGAAAAGCCATCCAAGATGGCGCCCGAATAGATCCTCAATCATGCCGGCAGTGAGCACGCCGCTTACCATTGAGATGCCCGCAATGCCCAATATCTGGAGTTCCCTATCCTCGGACTGGACCAGCTTCCAGAACTCCCGGCCTACCGAATAAAAAAGAAAGATAACGACCAAGGGGCCCAGCAAGCCGAGCTGCAAGGCATAATTCAACAGGATGTTGTGAGCGTGCGTGTGATGCAGGTTTTGTTGCTGTGCCTGCAGTTCCGTACCCAGCACCATGGTTCCGAATCCTGCGCCCGTAAAAGGGCGCTGCATGATCCACATGACACTGTCTTTCCAGAGATGCGGACGGAGATCGGCGTTGGCGGTTTCTGCAATAATTTCAGCGGGTCCGCCCGTCATCCCCAGGCGGCTTTTTGCCGCCCATAACAGCGTACCCACTGTCACTATTATCGCCATAGCGAAGATTGCCGCCGCTACCCTCCTTGCGTGGCGCTGCATATCAACGCGCATCAGGTAGAGAATGGCGAACACGACCAGCTCGACGAGCAGGTATAGCCAGATCCCCCGGTTCGTAGTAAAGAACGCCATTATTAACAGGAACAACATAAGACAGAGCATCCCGATTCGGCGCTTACCCGAGTTGAGGATTGTTATCGCGGCAAACGTAGGGAGGATAGTTGCCATATAGCCTGCGTAGGAAAGCGCACCCCCATAGAGCATCCCTACGTCGTACGGGGGCAACCGGCGCAGGAAATGAACAAGAGCAACCAGGCCGGCTAACAATCCCGATGCGGAAAGAACCAACTGCCAAAGCCTCAATTGGTAATGGCTGCGGGTTGCCTTGAAAAAGATCAAGAACACCAGAAAGCCGTAAAGAATCTCATCCTTGACCTCGCCGAGGGAGAAGTCGGGGCGGACAGCCCAAAAAAGTGAAAACAGTCCCGCGACAAACCAGGCAGCGAAGGCTGCTTTCATGGGAATGGAGGTCGCCGGGTAAGCACGCCAGGTCCAGACGAGTAACAGGGCTGACACGGCAAATGAGACAGAACGCAACGCGGTGGTATGCGCCAGCGGGAGGACCAAAAGATATATCGATGGGGCAAGGAGAAAAACGACGTCCCGGCCCGGCATTGCTGAACTAATCAGGCTCTTGAAAGCAGGCGACATGGCGACATTTGAGAATTGGGAAGACTAGATGCAGCGGTAACCAGCCACGACGCCGAAGGGACCTGTCTACTGATTGTGCCCTAGACTTACGTTAACAGGAATTGCGTACTGGCATCACGAGAGCAAGGGGATGTTTGCGGATGGCCCTTAATGTACGAAGAGTAAGGCTCGAACAAGGGTTCGAATGCCTTGGGAGCGTCAGAATAAAAGCATCGCTGTTGGCGCGACTGCCATTCAATATCTAGACGCCTTCTTGTTCTAATGTTGTTCAATTCTTACGGTTTCATCTTTTTATTCCTGCCGGCCGTGCTGCTGGTTTTTTTTGGGCTGGCAAGATTAAGCAGGGATTTTTCTACCGCATGGTTGACTGCCGCTTCCCTGTTTTTCTATGGATACTGGAACCCTTCTTATGTCGGTCTGCTGCTTGGTTCGGTCTTGGGCAACTATACCTTCGGGATATGGATTGCTGGAGCGCGCAGTAACCAGGACGCCGCAAAAAGCAAAGTATTAATGGTCGCGGCGATTTCCGCGAATCTACTGCTGCTTGGCTACTATAAATACGCCAATTTTTTCCTGGACAACATCAACAGCGCGGCCAGCCTTCATCTTTCGCTCGGAACGATTGTCCTGCCGCTTGGCATCTCCTTTTTTACCTTTACGCAGATCGCATTTCTTGTCGATACGTGGCAGGGAAAAGTTAAGGAATATAACTTCCTTCACTACGTGCTATTCGTCACCTACTTCCCGCACCTGATAGCAGGTCCGGTGCTTCATCATGCGGAGATGATGCCACAATTCGCGCGGCGCGTTATCTACCGGGCGAACTGGAACAACATAGCGACCGGCTTGATGCTGTTCACGCTGGGCTTGTGCAAGAAGACGCTCTGGGCAGACTCTTTTGCTCCTTTCGCCAATGCGGTGTTCGATGGGGTTGACCGCAACGAGATACCCACCATCTATGAGGCATGGAGTGGGGCGCTCGCCTATACGATGCAAATATACTTTGATTTTTCCGGCTACACGGATATGGCGCTCGGAATAGCCTTGATGTGCAATATCCGGTTGCCGATCAATTTTTATTCTCCCTATAAAGCCACCAGCATCATCGAATTCTGGCGCCGGTGGCATATGACGCTTTCGCGCTTTTTGCGCGATTATCTATACATTCCGCTGGGTGGCAATCGAAAAGGTCCGGTTCGGCGGTATGCAAACCTGATGGGCACCATGCTTTTGGGCGGCCTGTGGCACGGCGCCGGGTGGACTTTCGTCTGCTGGGGTGGATTGCATGGACTTTATCTGACCGTAAACCATTTGTGGCGCGGCTGGCTTGAAGGCAGACATTTACGCTGGAGTCGAGGAGGTCTGTACTCAATTGTTGGCGGTCTGATCACGTTTATTGCTGTGGTTGTCGCATGGGTCGTGTTCAGGTCGAGCGACTTGCCACACGCATTGGTCATGATAAGGGCTATGTTCGGGGAGGAGGCGCGTCCGATATCTCTCTGGGAGGTTCTGCATGGGCAATTGCTATTGAGCACCAATCTGAGGGGACGGGAACTCGTTAATTTGCTGGTAGCGTCGTTAGCGTGGGTCTGGCTGTTGCCGAACTCGACACAAATAAGATTCATCAAGGGAGGATACGCACTCGCTCTCGCACAAGCGATTATGGTTGCGTTTTTCCTGGCTTTTGCAGTAGATAAATTGGGAAACTACAGCCCCTTCCTCTACTTTCAGTTTTGACTGGGTCACCAGTGAAGTACGCCAAACTCTTTTCTATCGTGGTAGCCGCGGGGATGGGCCTTTACGGGCTGGTGGGCTTTTATTTTCTGCCGCTCGCAAGCTTCGAGGGAGACTTGACCCGAATGGCGAAACTCCCCGAGTCATATTTTGGTTGGACGAAGGAACAACCTCGGATAAATCCGGCCTTGATGAAATCCGCGGGATGGCCAGAGGCCGATGTGCTGGCGATCGGGGACAGTTTCACCATGGCGCAGGTCTGGCAAACCGTTTTGGAGCAACGTGGTGTTCACGTCAGGACCGAGACCTGGGAGAGTATTTTTAACTTTTGTGAGGACTTCCCGGACTGGCTCTACCGTACGGGATACAAGGGCAAATTCATAATCATCGAAAGTGTCGACAAGTATCTCGACGAAAGGCTTTCACGATCCGTCAAATGCGCGCATATGCGATATCACCCGCTTGCCGAGCTGCCGGTCGAACCCCCGCCGACAGCGCTGGATAGGAATAGGCGCAATTTCAATGGCAGACTGTCGGTCGGTATTGAGACGG
>DATFHE010000350.1:0-4311 GCA_035248745.1 Anaerolineales bacterium
GATAAGAGCCATGTGGACCGCAGTTTCAAGCCCCCTGAGTCTCAGCCTATTTAAGTCCACATGGTTAGCCTAAAAGGCTAACCATGTGGATTCTAGTCGGGGTGCCGAGATTTGAACTCGGGACCTCACGGACCCGAACCGTGCGCTCTACCGGTCTGAGCCACACCCCGATATCATCCCCGAATGGGGAATAGCGTGCGAATTATACCACCCACATTCCTTTTCGCAAGCAAAGCTTTTTCCTTACGGCGGGAGAGAACTAAACACGAAGGACACTACGAGCACTAAGGTTTTTCCCTTATCATTTAAGACCTTTGTGTCCTTGGTGTTTAAGAGGCTTTATGGAGTCAACAACACTTCCTGGCTATACACATAGAACGGGCCATCCATGCGGTCATCGTCCTGGCGGATGGTCAGGCGCGCTAACGTGGGCTCGGAAATCTTGTAAGGCAGTGTTGTTTCAAACAGCTGCGGTTGGAGATTGTCCAGGTTGAGAATTCGCAGGCCCATAGACCTGCCATCTTCGTCGATCAATTCGAGAATCACCGGGTTGAGATTGAAGGGCCAGACGTCGCCGCGAATGCTCAGAACGCCGCCTGAAACTTCTTCCTCATCCAGAGGGCTAAAGACTCCCACGGGTTCCGAGGGGTTGCCGGGCGGGTTAATCTCATTAATACCCGAGGAAAGCAGCAACACGCGAACAGAGTTCAACGATTGCAGCCTTCCCAAGTGGTCTATTGTACTGACCGTAACACGTCCCACTTCTGCAGCGGCACGAATCTCAAACGGAATCCTGATCTGCTGGGGTACACCCAGCCCGGATGTTGGGACGTTTTTCACATTGCGCGTCAATAAACGTCCATCTTCCCCGTATAGGTCGATCTGCACCTTTTCGCTTCCCCCCGCGACGATGTTCATACGCAGGGTGATCGGCGAGACCACCTTGGACATGGGTCCCGGCGCAAAGATCTGAATGGCTGCCGGGTCGTGACCTGGAATGGTTGTCTGGGTAAACGTGGGTCCGAGTGTAGGGCTGAGCGTTGGCCGCGGTGTTCGGGAAGGGAGGACGGTAGGAGTCAACGCACGCGCCACCTCCGTCCCTAAAACATTGGCAGCTTCTGCTGTCAGTGCGATGACTGTGGGCAAATACTCAGGCGGGTACGCCGTCGGGATGGGGCTTGCTGGCGGCGCGGCACAGGCAGCGAGAATTCCGATAAGAATAAATAGCAGAAGAAAGGTTCGTCTCACAGCTGGCAGTTTAGTGTAAATAACGCGAACAATCTCCCCTGGAATGAGGAGATTGCTTCGCCTACGGCTCGCAATGACATGTAGCTTATAACCCGTAAATCTCACTATACTTCTTTGTCAAATAGCGGACGTAGGGTGCAGGAGAAATCCTGGAACCGGTCACTCGTTCGACCAGCGTTTGCGGCTCATGTTTCTGCCCATGTTGATGAATATTTTTGCGGAGCCAGGCAAGCAACTCGCTGAAATCCCCTTTGCGGATCTGGTCATCGAGATTGCGAATATCTTTGTTGATTTTCTCCCACAGTTGCACCGAGACCAGGTTTCCAAGGGCATATGTGGAGAAATATCCGATCGCGCCGCCGGACCAATGAATATCCTGCAAGACTCCTCTTGCATCGTCCGGGGGAGTAACACCGAGATATTCCTGCATCTTTGTGTTCCAAATCTCCGGCAGGTCTTTAACTTCGATGGTCCCTTCGACCATGCCGATTTCCAGCTCCAGACGAAGCATGATATGCAGGTTGTATGTCGCCTCATCGGCATTGACACGAATCAGCGACGGCTCCACTTTGTTGATCGCTTTGTAGAACGTCTTGAGGCTCACACCATCCAATTGAGAGGGGAATAGCTTCTTAAGAGAAGGATAAAAATGTTCCCAGAATGGGAGCGAGCGGCCAACGAGGTTTTCCCACATGCGGGACTGCGACTCGTGAATCGCCAGCGAAGTACCTCCGGCAAGAGGTGTACGCTCATACGCCGGGTTAATTCCCTGTTCGTACATCGCGTGCCCTGCCTCATGCATGGTACTGAACAAGGTCGCAAGCGGGTTATCATCCTCGTAGCGAGTGGTAATGCGGACATCATTCACGCTGAACGTAGTCTCGAATGGATGCGGTGCTTTGTCCTGCCTGCCGCGCGTCCAGTCGTAGCCGAAACGGGTAATGACATCTACGCCGAAGTCTATTAATTTCTTTTCATTATATTTCTTGAACAGGAAGGCATCCTTGACTTGTTTGCTCGAAGCAATTGCCTTAATAAGTTTCACCTGTTTCGGCCGTAAGCCGTCGAAGATAGCTTTTACCTCGGCAGTTTTCATACCCGGTTCAAAATCATCCAGCAGCGTGTCGTACGGATGCTCACCGGTAGGGAAGAACGAGATGTACTTATGGACCAGTTCCACCACTTTTTCGAGATGAGGCTGAAAAATCGAAAAGTCAGATTTGCTCCTGGCTTCCATCCAGGCTTCAAATGCTTTGGATGTCACAATGGCTTGTTCTGCAATAAATGATGGCGGGACTCGCCTGGCTTTGTCGTAATTGCGCGCCGCAACTCGGACGAACGCGGCTTCGTCGGTATCCGCGCCGTTAAGGTCCTGTTTCAAATCGTCGATGAGCCTGCCAACCTCATCTGTAATGAATTTTTCCTGTGCGATTTTGCTGAGAGTTGCAAGCTGGCGACCGCGGGCTTCATTCCCGCCCGGCGGCATATTCACCTGCTGGTCCCAACTTAATACACTGGCGGCGCGTCCAATATCTTCCACTTCGCCAAGTCGTTCCTTTAATAGTTCAAGTTTCTCGCTCATGGGGTCTCCTCTATCATGAGATGCTATCTTGTCTTACGAATTCAGGCAACCTTCCAGCGCAGGGATTCGCCTCGCAGGGCAGATAATACCTCATGGGCGATATCTTCCGCCGCGCGAGACTGAGCTTCTGCTGTCTGTGCACCGATGTGGGGCGATGTGATCACGCGCGGGTGTGCAACCAGCTCCGTTAAACCAGGCGGTTCTTTCTCAAAGACGTCCAAGGCGACGCCAGCAACCTTTCCATGATTCAAAGCCTCGAGCAGGGCCGACTCATCGATGATCCCACCGCGTGCCGTGCTCACAAGGCGCACACCGTCCTTCATTTGAGAAAACGCGATGGGACCGAGCAGATCCCGCGTATGCACAGTGAGCGGTAAATGTAACGAGATAAAGTCGGACCAGGCGAACAAATCCTGAAGCGAGGCTGGTTCGCCATTGCCGTAGACTAACTCATGTTCCAGAGCATTCGGGTCATAAATAATGACGTTCATCCCGAAGGCCGCCGCGCGTCTACCGACCTCCTGACCGATGCGGCCAAAACCGATGATGCCGAGCGTCTTGCCCTGGAGCTCAACGCCCTGAAATTCTTTCTTGGCCCACATGCCCTGCTTCATGCTTGCGTCCGCACGTGGAATGTCGCGAGCCAATGCCAGTAACAGACCAAACGCCAGCTCGGCAACAGCCACCGTCGTGGACGTCGGCGCGTTTACAACGGTTACGTTATGCTTCCTCGCGGCTTCGAGATCGACGTTATCCACACCTACACCCGCACGACCAATCACTTTCAGCCCGGAGGCTGCTTCCAGTACAGCAGGCGTGACACGGGTCTGACCGCGGATCACAAGCGCATCGTATTTGGGGATAATCTGGAGCAAGTCCTCTGCCGAGGTACTGCCGCGATAGTCCACGGTCGCCGAAGCGCGTAAGATGGACTGGCCGCGACCGTCCAGTCCATCTGAAACAAGGATATTGTAGTTCGCCATGGATGATATTTTAGCACGGTAGGTCAAGTCTGCAACATACCAACATGGGCGAGCCAGACTATTGCTATTCGTATCGAAGCGCTTCGACAGGCTCCAGACTGGCGGCGCGGTTAGCCGGGTATATTCCGAAGAAGAGCCCTACCGCTGCCGAAAAGATGGTTGCGAGGGAAACTGCATCCAAGCCGACAAGAGGTGTGAAAGCTGTGCCGCTGGCTGCGGCAAGCTGGCCCACGCCCACGGAAATCAACCAGCCAAACAGGATGCCGATGATTCCCCCGATCAGGCTGAGCAGCGAGGACTCCGTCAGGAACTGGATGAGGATATCCCGTCTGCGCGCGCCGAGCGCCTTCCGCAAACCGATCTCGCGCGTCCGTTCTGTGACAGACACCAGCATAATATTCATAATACCGATGCCTCCCACCAAAAGGGAGATCCCCGCGATGCCGCCAAGAAATACCGTCAAAATACCGGTGATCGATTGAAACGTGGTAAGCAGAT
>DATFHE010000351.1:0-5235 GCA_035248745.1 Anaerolineales bacterium
ATCTGCTTAAGGATCCGGATAATGTTCGTGAGGTGTCCGCTAAATGTGCTGAGCGATTGCTCGATGGACTGCTCATCGCCAATATCAGCATAGACTGCCCGAAAGCAAGGCAGCTCCGACCCGCTCTGGGCGGGGATATGCAGCCCACTTTGCGCCATGAGCACGAGCAGACCGACCGTCTTGAGGGAGACTGTCTTGCCGCCGGTGTTTGGACCGGTGATGATGATAGCACGCGTGCCCGGGTTGGGATCAACGTCAATCGGCACGACGGTTTGCGAGTCAAGCAGAGGGTGTCGTGCCTGCATCAGCTTGATCGCCTGCCTGCTACCTGTGGATGGCTGACCACCATCCCCGTCTTTTCGCTTTTTGTCTTCTATCTTGTAAAGGAATGGTGCGCTTGCCTTAATCTCCTCTGCATACTTCGCCTTCGCAAAGATGAGATCGAGCATGGCAAGATTCTCCACGCCGTAGATCAGCTCATCGCGGAATTCGCCGATCTGCGCGGAGAGCTCATAGAGGATTCGCCGTTCCTCATCGCGTTCCTGCAGCTGCAGTTCGCGCACCTGATTGTTGAGCTCCACAATGGGTAAGGGTTCCACGAACAGGGTTGCCCCACTCGAGGATTGATCATGGACGATGGCTTTGATCTGCCCTTTGAAC
Source organism: Anaerolineales bacterium (assembly GCA_035248745.1). GTDB lineage: Bacteria > Chloroflexota > Anaerolineae > Anaerolineales > Villigracilaceae > Defluviilinea. The sequence goes on from DATFHE010000351.1 coordinate 661, forward strand.
TCGGCGCGTAGAGGGATGACATACCGCCCATCGCGCTGTGTGATAATCGGTTCCTGCAGTTTATTCGCCGATTCAGTCAAATAGCGCTGCAGACGGGACATCAGACGGTCGTGAGCGATCTTGATCTCACGCCGCAGGGTGCTCAGTTTGGGGGAAGCAGAATCCAGCACTTCGCCGCGTTCGGAGAGGACGCGTGAAATCGCATCGACCAGCCCATGTGATTCCGCCAACCCCAGTGCCAGCTGTGCGAGACGAGGGTATTCCTCCGTTTTCCGCTCAAGCGATTTCTTCAGCTCACGGCTGGAGATGAGTGTAGATTTGACGTCCAGCAGCTGCTGCGGATCGAGCACGCCGCCGCGAGCTGCCAGATCTACCGCCCCGCGGATATCGTGCGCCCCGCCGATGCCGATATCCTGAATCGAAAACAGCTTTCGCGCTTCACTGGTTTCCGCGAGACGGGCGAGGGCAAGGTCGTAGGAGTCGGTGGGTTCGAGCGAACGCGCCAGCTCCATCGAGGCGGAAAAATCGCAAAATGTCTTAAGGCGCTCGAGAACTTTCGGGTATTCCAAAACAGAAAGAGTTTTTAAATCCATGACGGGCTGATTTAACCACAAGATGAACATTTAGAGAATGGAGGGGGACTTGATGCTCAAAACAATGACGGAACGAATTCTGATTTGTTTCGAGGGGTTACCTGGAAAAATCTACTGAAACAAAACTGCGGACCTGCACTTCTGTACAGATCCGCAGCTTTGTTTTGTGACTATGAATTCTATTCCAGCGATGTCAGGAGAAAATCATCGAAATTAACATTCGCAGAAGACGTCTTGTCACCGCTCCAGGCGAACAGCCCTACACGCCCTGTGCCATAGGTGCTGTCTGTTACAGAAGCGATCTGTTGTCCGTCCACGTATAATGTCAGCCGGCCATTGCCGCAATCTGCACTGACACGATAGGAAGCCATATTTTCTGTGATCGAATCCGAGAATTCCCAGCTCCCGTCCCCGGTGAGAATGACATCCGATTCGCCGTCCGTGGCTTTGATGATGGCATATTGGCCGGCGGGTGTGGCTGCCAGATAATAGAAGGACCAGTCTTTTGGCTGCTGGGCACAGATGAATCCAAACGCTGTAGTAGGGTCTGAGTCATTTTTGGTAACTGTCACCTCCATGTGTACATTCCGGTAATTCTCATCATTGGGCGTGGTCCAGATCACCCAGTTTTCCCGGAAGATACGCATATTCAGGGTGTTGTTTTCATATCCCACGGTGCTCTCCGTGTCGTTGATCGTGCCCCAGATGCTGTCATCTGAAAAGTCATCCTCGAGAAGAATTTCGCCGGTATTAATTACGGGAACGGTTACCGTCGGCTGAGGGACACTAGTGCGAGGCGGGTCGAAGATCCCAGTCGGGGTCGGCGCCGGAGCAGTAGGAGTGGAGGAATCTAACAGGTTGGATGCCATCAGGGCAACGCCTCCCAAGCCAAACAGAGCGCAAACGCCGACAAGACAGCCCGCGAGCCAGACGGTAGGTATCCCCGCTTTGGTCGAGGTTTTTGTCGCGGGAACAGGCTGAGCCTGCGCACCCGTCATTCGAGGCGGTGGTACAGTCTCCAATGCAGCTACGTGCTCTACCGTATCCAGAGAGCGCTCCCAGGCGGCTACAAACTCCGCTGCGGTCGAAAACCGGTCGCGCGGGTCTTTTGCCAGGGCTTTGAGGATCACCTTCTCAATCGCGGGACGAATATCCGGCTTGACCACCGAAGGTGGCGGCAATGGGTCACTAATATGTTTAAAGAGAACCGCCAGGGGCGTCTCTGCTACAAACGGGACACTGCCTGTGACCATCTCATAAAGGATGATGCCCAGCGAATAAATGTCCGAGCGCTGGTCGACTGGTTGACCCTGTGCCTGTTCCGGGCTAATATAGGCGGGTGTGCCCATGATGGCGTCGGTCTGGGTGAGACGTGGGGAAGCGCTCTCTAATATTTTGGCGATCCCGAAATCGGTGAGAAAAATGTTTCCCTGCGAATCGATCAGGACGTTGGCTGGTTTTAGATCGCGGTGAACAACGCCATGACCGTGGGCATAACTGAGCGCACCTGCAAGTTGAGTAAACAATGTATCGATTTCAGAGAGGGGCAGAGGGCGGCCCTCGATCATCTTTTCTTTGAGAGTGCCTGCGTCCATATATCTCATTACGAAGTAGGCAATCCCATCGCTTTCCCCGTAATCGAAGACCGGCAGGATATGTGGATGTTCCAGTTTGGCAATGATGCGCGCTTCCTGCTGGAAGCGGGTTGCAAACTCCCGGCTTTCTGCAAGCTGGCTTGGCAGAACTTTGATCGCCACGTAGCGGTCGACGGATGGCTGGTAGGCTTTGTACACCGTTGCCATTCCCCCTCTGCCAATTTGATTGATAATGCGATACGGACCGAGCATTTGTCCGGGCTGAATAGTGTCCATGCGCGCTCCAGATTTTGCAATGAAGTGAATTGTCTATCCGATTCTACGACTGATTGCGTGGAAATTCAAATTACAATATTCATTTAACACGGTTTGCCGGTTTATAGCGATTCACCCATAAGAAACGTCTGCGAGATCACCGAAATTCGCTGGGCGCAATTTTACCCCTCTATCTCCATCGCTTTAGCCTGCAAACTATAGAACAGAGCCTTTGGAATCACGTTATAAGGATTAATATGACAAACGATTTCGCTTCTTTAAACTTGCGGGAAGAACTTATCCAGGCAATCACCGGACTCGGGTATTCCGAGCCGACGCCGATTCAATCTGCAATTATCCCCATTATGCTTACGGGGGCAGATGTAATTGGCCAGGCGCAGACCGGCACAGGCAAGACCGCTGCCTTTGCCCTGCCCATCCTCCAAAACTTTGCGCCACAACGGCATGTGCAGGCACTGGTGCTGGCGCCGACGCGTGAGCTTGCCTTACAGGTTGCCGATTCCATGACTGCGTACGGAAAGCATCTTGATGTGCGTGTCCTGGCAGTGTATGGTGGTCAGCCGTATGGACCACAGATCTCGCGTCTCAACCGCGGGGTGGATGTGGTGGTTGGCACGCCGGGGCGTCTGCTCGACCTCATCGAGCGCAAGGCCCTCAACATTAAACACGTCCGCGTGCTCGTGCTGGATGAGGCGGACGAAATGCTCAACATGGGTTTCATGGAGGATGTGGAAAAGATTCTGGCAGAAACTCCGCCGGAGAGACAGACGGCGTTGTTTTCTGCCACCATGCCTCCGCGTATCCGTTCTCTTGCCAATCGCTTCATGCGTGATCCCGAACATGTCAACATTAAGCGGGACACCCTTACGCTTGCTTCCACCGAACAGCGCTATTATCTCGTGCATGAGAACGACAAGACCAACGCGCTGACGCGGCTGTTCGAGACCGAACCAATCAAAAGCGCGCTCATCTTTGCCCGTACCCGCGCCGAGACGGCAACCCTGGCGAATGAACTGGTGGTGCGCGGCATCCCTGCCGAAGCCATCCACGGCGACCTCGACCAGAACGCGCGCGAACGTGTGCTGGGGCGTTTCCGCGCCAATCAATTGAAAGTGCTGGTCGCTACAGATGTCGCCGCGCGCGGGCTGGACATTGAAGATATTTCTCATGTCTTCAATTATCACCTGCCGGATGATGCCGAGGTATATGTCCATCGCATCGGGCGGACGGGGCGCGCCGGCAAGACAGGTGTTGCCATCACCCTGGTCTCGCCGCGCGAGAAGCGCCGTCTGCGCGAAGTGGAAGCATTAACGAAACAGCCTGTCCAAAAAATGGAATTACCCACAACCTCTGAGATCCATCGTCATCGCGAAGCGCAAGTGATCGAAAACCTGAGGATCTGGCTTGGGCGTGGGCGTTACAAACGTGAACTTGAAATGGTGCAGACACTCGTGGAAGAAGGACATGACCCTTTGAATGTAGCTGCTGCCGCTCTCAAGATCGCACGCGCAGATGAAAAGCAGCGCCCCATCGATGAAGTTGCGGAAGTGAAAGATGACCGTAAGCGTCCTGAAAGAGATTCTGTACGCGGCGGAAAGGGAGGGCGCGACCGCGCAGCGACAGGAAAAGGAGGCAGTTCGCGGTCGCGCGGAGATGGCTCACATGAGGAGGGCATGGTGCGCCTAAAATTGAATAAAGGCAAGATGCACGGCATCCGCCCGAATGACATCGTCGGCACGATTGCCTTCCACGCGAACATCCCGGGTTATACCATCGGCAAAATCCGCATTGAAGATAAACATACGTTTGTGGATGTCCCGGAAAATTTAGTGGACCAGGTGATGAAGCATAACGGGAATTACCGCATCGGCAAGGAAAAGTTCAGCCTGTCGAAAGCAAAATAGAAAGAACCGCTCCCTGTTGGGGCAGTTCCTCATGAAATGGTAGTGCTTACGTCATTATGCACACGTAAGGCGTGTGGAGAACTATTTGATGATCTTTACATTGATCATGCCTGTGTCCAATGTGCCGTAGAGTCTCACCCACAATAATAAATAAGCTTCGGTCCCTCGCGCTGTGGAAAGATCGCCAAGATCGAAAATGTGCAGCCA
>DATFHE010000352.1:0-6444 GCA_035248745.1 Anaerolineales bacterium
GTGATTGCGGACTTTTTCGAGAGTCTCCAGCCCGTCCGCGGCCTCGATAAAGTTGTATCCCTCTCTTTCAAGGTAACGGGATAAAAGCCTCAAATTATCAGGTTGGTCATCAGCGATGAGAATCGTAAACGGTTTGGTTTGTGAGGCTTCCGGGATCACGGGCCGGACATGATCCATTTCCTCGATTGCCTCGGAGACAATCTGGCAAATCCGTTCTGGATGGACCGGTTTAAGGATGACGTCTTTGACTTTCAACCGCCGGGCGCTGACCTTTAGTCCGGGGACCTCATACGCCGTGACCAAAAACGAGAAGGTGGGTCTCCCTGCCGGACGGTTTTGTAGTTTTTCGATCAGCTCCAAGCCCGTCATTTCAGGCATGATCATATCTGTGATCAAAATATCGACCGCATCATTATTCACATAGCTAAGTGCCTGAACCCCACTGGTTGCCGAGGAGATATCCACTCTCGGGCCCAGCACGGAGAGAGCACGTGCCAGGGTCGCAGCGGTGTTGGGATGATCATCTACAACGAGAATCTTGATAGCAGGCAGGGCGGAGGTGTTCATGCTCCTATTTTGCCTGCTTACGCGGGTTTGGCAGATAGAGTCTGGATGGAAAAGTTGGGAAAAGTTGGTAGAACAAAAACACCCCTGCCAGCAGCAAGGGGAGAGATCGATTCCTATGTTAGTCTGTTACGAGACGGTACCCGCTGCCGCGGATATTCACAACCTGGATGGAGTGACCTGCATCGCTTTCGAGAGCCTGGCGTATATTGTGGATGTGCCACTTTGTCAGTTCCTGTGCATCGCGCGTATCGGTTTGGTAGCCCTGCGCCTCCGCAACAAGCGTCTGGTAGTCGACAACGTTTGGTGAATGGCGAGCCAGGACAAGCAAATAATCAAAAGATGTAGGTGCTAGATTCAGGACACGGTCTTGAATGACGATACGGCGGGCGTGTAAATCCAATGTGAGAATGCCGCGCTTGAGAAAGCGATCGGATGCAGTCTGTGTGGGAGAAGAATCCGTCGCTGATGTTTCTACCCTGTCGAGAGCATCGAGCTCTCCTTGAAGTTCTTCGATCTGTCGTATGATTTCGCGCTTGCGAATCTTTTTCTTTTGGTCGGCAAGGACAGCGCGCGTTCGATCAATGATCGCCTGGGGTTTGAGAGGCTTCATCAGGTAATCAACTGCACCACGGCGCAGGGCTTCGACCGCAGAGTGCAGATCTGGCTGTGCCGTAAACAGGATCACGGGCAGTTCCGGAGATTGGGCGTGAATGGTTTTGAGTACATCTAGCCCATTCATATCCGGCATACGGATATCGAGATAGACCAGGTCGAAAACTTGCTCGCCAACGATTGCCAGACCTTCCTGACCCGTAGAAACCGTTGTGGCTTCAAAGCCGGCGCGCTGGAGGATGCGTGCCAGAGTCTGGCGCAGGGTCGCCTCATCATCAATAATCAGGATGCGCCCGCCCGAAGTCAAACTGGCTCCTTCTGGTAGACGGGGAGCCAGATGTAAAAGATGGCTCCACCATTGGGATGGTTCGCTGCCTGAATCCGTCCATGATGTTGTTCGAGAATATCATGCGTAATCGTCAGCCCCAAACCAGTGCCGGTGTGTTTACTAGTGATGAATGCATCAAAAATTTTAGGCAGCAGCTCCGGGTCAATCCCGGGACCAGAATCCCTGACCGAGAAGAAAACTTCGTTTTGTCCCGTGAGATCATGCGTTTCTACCGTAAGACGTCCTCCCGGTTTCATGATCTCCACTGCATTGAGGAATAAGTTCAGCACGACCTGTCTTAACTGATCTGAAATCCCTGCAGCTGGCGGCAGGTTTGGATCCGGGATAAATTCAAACGCAATATCCTTGTGGCGCATATGCGTACTGATCAGGGCATATACATCTTCGATCAGATTGTTGAGATGAACTGGCTGGAAATCGGTCACACGCAGGGGACGATAGGCGGAGCGTAGACGCTCGATCAACGCTGCCATCCGTTCCGTTTCAGAGAGAATGATGTCCAGATCCTGCCCTCCCTGGCTGGAAAGGTTTTTTTCCTCCTTCAACAGGAAGAGCGCATTTTGGATGGCTTGGAGAGGGTTGTTCAATTCGTGTGAGACGGATGCAAGCAGGCGGCCCACGAGCGCAAGCCGCTCACTCTGGATTAGCTGCGAGCGAACTGTTTGTTCCTGCTGGAGGGATTTTTGCAGGTTTTCATAAAGATCTGCCTTTTGCAGTGCGACCGCCAACTGGTCTGCCATGGCGCTGACAAGCTGCAAATCACGCGTGGTGAATGTTTTTGGCGGTGCTTGCTGAATATCCAGAATGCCTAGAAGCTGATTGCCAATCCTTACGGGCACGGTCATTTCTGACTTTGTTTCCCGCAAAAGTGGGTTGCGGATGAAGAATACCACCTGGTCCACATCGTTGGTAAAGAAAGGCTTGAGAGTCTCGGCGGTGTGCCCCACAATTCCGGAACCGGCCCGTAAATGATAGTTTTGTTTTTTGAGTGCTCTGCCAATTTCGCCGCTTCCAGCTTGCAGGATAAAGTCGCCGGTTTGAGAATCAATAATAAAGAGCTGAACGTGATAATACCCAAAATTGGTTTGCAGCAGATTGACAGCATCCTCCAGTAACTCTTCCGCGTTAAGAGAAACCAATCCCTGGCTGATGCGGTAGAGTGCATCGGTTTCTCGCAATGCTTGTTGCGTACTTTCCAACAAGTGAGCATTCTCGATTGCAATCGCTGCCTGAGTCCCCAGAGCTTTCAGCAGGTTTCTGTCGTTTTCATTAAAGGCATGCGTGGTGTGACTCTGGACACTGATCGTGCCAAGTTTCTGCCTGCCACTGGAGACCGGCGCCACCATCAGCGAACGAAATTTAGGGGGCGCTTCAGATTTTAGAAATCTTGGGTCGGTAGTAACATTTGCAATGTTGATGGTTTCTCCGCTGGAGATGACTTGCCCGGCAACTCCCTCCCCGAGATGCATGTTTATTTCTTTGTAATTCGTATCTTGAAAACCTGTTACCGCTTCGGGAATCAGCAACTCATTTTCTTCGTCCAGGAGATGAATCACGGCTTGTTTCACCCCCGGGATAATTTCCTTAGCGGAGTCAACGATCAACTGCAAAATGTTGGAAAGGCCAACCCGTTCTGCCTCGCTCAGAGCTGTTGTAATTCTTGAGAGAGCATCGGCTTCCTGGAGGCGCTTGGTTAATTCTCGATCTCTGGCTAATTGCTTCTCATATACATCCTTTAGCCAGGCGGAAATTCCCCCGATCAATATCACGATCAAACCTCCAAAAATAAAATTATTATCCAAAATCGTTGAAAGAGGCACATTGCCCAGGCGGAGCGTCAAAAAATAGTGGGCTACCGTAATGATGCCTGCCAGGATTCCAGCAAACCCACCAAAGAACCATCCGGCGGCTGCAACTGGTAACATACTGATTGCACCCTGATAACGATTCCCGCTATGTGTCAGAAAAATATGGGGCAATGCCAGCAATAAAATAATCCCCCATTTCACCAGAGCTGAGCGGGACGGTATGTTCATTCCCGATATTGTAGCATCCTGTGAAATAGGGGATTTCACCCGCAACACCTTTGTAAGGAATTATTTTGCGATTTCTGTGGATCTCGTCTCGCGAATGACAGTTACCCGGATCTGGCCGGGGTACTGCATGGTTTCTTCGATCTTTTTTGCTACATCGCGAGCAAGTCTGGCAGAGGCAAGATCATCGATCGCATCGGGCTTGACGATAATACGCACCTCGCGCCCTGCCTGGATCGCGAAGGCTTGCTGGACCCCTTCGAATGACATCGACATCTCCTCGAGGGAGCGAATACGTTTGATATAAGCTTCCAGGTCTTCACGACGAGCACCAGGGCGCGCGCCGGAGATGGCGTCTGCGGCCTCCGCGATGACTGCCTCTACGGTAAGCTGATCCACCTCATGGTGGTGCGACTCGATTGCGTTCACCACCACGGAGTTCACACCGTAACGGCGGCAAAACTCCGCGCCTAACTTCGCATGAGTCCCATCCTGGTTGTGATCCATGGCTTTGCCGATGTCGTGCAGGAAGCCGCCCTGTTTGGCGAGTTCCACATTGGCGCCGATCTCCGCCGCCAGGATGCCCGACAGCTTGGAGACTTCCACTGCATGGGCAAGCTGATTCTGTCCGTAAGAGGTTCTGAACTTCAGGCGGCCCATCATACGCAGCACTTCGGGATGCAAGCCAGTAATATTAGCCTCGTAAGAGGCCTGTTCTCCGGCTTCATTAATGATTTTTTCTACAGCCCGGGTCTCGTCCTCGACAATTTTCTCGATGTGCGCCGGATGAATTCTTCCATCCAGGATCAATTTGGATAAGGCGCGGCGGCCAATTTCCCGCCGAACGGAATCGAAGCAAGAGACCGTAACAGAATCTGGTGTATCATCCACGATGACATCCACGCCAGCTGCCTGCTCAAAGGCTTTGATGTTGCGGCCGTTGCGCCCGACGATGCGTCCCTTCATCTCCTCGTTGGGGAGGGTGACTACCGCACGCGTCACCTCTGCCACATGCTCGGAGGCAACTCGCTGGATGGCATCCGCGATCAGCTTACGAGCACGCTTTTCGCCCTGTTCACGCGCCTCCGCTTCGATCTGGCGAATGATGCGAGCCATATCTCCACGTGCTTCCTTTTCGACAGATGCAAAGAGTTCCTTTCTGGCATCCTCCGGGGTCATCTGCGCGACGAATTCCAGTTTCTTGACCTGTTCTTCATGCAGCTTATCGATCTCATTGCCGCGCCGGTCGATCTGAGACTGGCGCTTATTGAGCGTTTGCTCACGCTGTTCGAGCCGGTCAGCGCGGTTGTCAACCTCGGCGCGGCGCTTGTCGAGACGTTCCGTTTCCTTATTAAGTTCGATACGTCGTTCCTTGATCTCGGCTTCCGCCGCCTGCACGATCTTGACGGCATTCTCACGTGCCTGGCTTTCGATCAGACGAGCCTGTTCACTGGCCCCTTTTAGGATATTATCAGCCTTTTCATGCTGGTTCTTGCGGGCGATATCCGCCTGGTAGCGATGAAAAAAATAACCAAGGGCAGCACCCACGACTAAAAAAACGACAGCGATAATCAAATCGATCACAGTCATGTTAAATCCTCTTCTTCATAATGTTGTTCATCTTTGCGCGCCTCATTCCAAATGCGGGTTACAACCGGCGCAATCACAGAGTACGAAAATCCCCGGCGTGCAAGAAAATCACTTAGTTTTTTGCGAAACTCGTTCCACTCCAGATCTTTATATCTGGCAACCTTTTTCTGGGCGGCTTCATAGGCAAGCACTTCGTCATTCACCTCTGCAATGGCGGACGAAACTGCCTCATCCTTTAGCCCTTTTTGGCGAAGTTCCATTGCCATTAACCGGCGGCTGCGCGGGCGAAAGGTACTTCTATTTTCCACCCACGCCCGTGCAAATTGGTCATCGTTCGCAAGCCCACCCTGGCGCAGACGGTCAAGCGTCTGTTCGATGACCGGCTCGGGAATCTCGTGCTTGCGCAGATTCTGCCGAATTTCGGATTCGGAACGGGCACGGTAACTCAGAAACAGGATCGCCTGCTGGAACGCCCGTTCACGCGCATCCTCCGCCTGAAGCTGTTCGATTTTCTCTTCGCTAATCTCCTGACCCAGCCGCAACCACGCGGCGACGATGCGAGCGAGCCCAAACGCGAATTCGCCATCCAGGTGAACGTTCACCCGATTTGGGTTTCTCCTTTGTACTTCTAATGCAGTAATTTTCTTCATATTAAAATCACACAGCCGAGAACCGTCCGAAGCGGTCTCGGCTGTCGAAGATCCCGTGTTAGCGGGATACAAGGAATCTGGCAGGTCGAGCAATCTCCAACCCCGCGAACTACCTGTAAACAGGCAGGTCAAATCCCGTGACGGGATCTTAACGTCACGTTTGACACAAGAGTTGCAGGAGGGAAGTCAGGTAATTATCCAATTTGATACTAAGTTGACTTCAAAAGGTAACTCCCAAAACTGGGGGAGGTTCGTGCTCGAATAGCAAGCCAGAATTCATTACAGCCAAGCCGCTGAGCGGCTAGAAATTATCGTATCCGACCTCGTTGGTCTAAGTTAATTATACATTAAATTTGGGAGTTGTTGACGCTGGTTACATAGTATTACAACAAACGCGCCAGATACGTTTCTCTCTTGCTACAAAATGTTTTACCGGAGATCGTGCAATATGTCATTGAGGCGAGAGGAAATTTATCACTGGAAGTCTATCGAAATAAGACTAAAATGATCGAAACGAGGGGAAGATCATCGTAGCAAGGGGTACCCCGTAGAGATCTGCGCTGCACTCAGCGCAGATTTTCTTTTGTAATCTTCATACCTCAGGGACTTTCCCTTTCGCATTCTCAAGATCCCTCAGTCGTTT
>DATFHE010000353.1:0-3614 GCA_035248745.1 Anaerolineales bacterium
TGATAGTGATTGATGTAGCCGAGATGCGCCAGCGTATAAGCGATCATATCGATGTCGTTCAATTCTTGTGCAATGGCGAGTCCTTCCTGCAGGTGTCTTTCCGCCTGCTCAAGCCTGCCTTGTTCCAACCCGACTCTTCCCAGGCGTGCCAGGGCTTTCGATTCAAGCCCGCGATCACGAATGGTGTGCGCCAGTGCGATACATTCCTCAAAACGAGCGGTGGCGGTGGCATGGTCGGTCAGCCAGAGATGCGCCATACCGATTGCCAACAAAAGACGCGCTCGAAGTGCTGGGTTCGTATCTTCAGAAGAGGCAAGAATTGCCAGGGCGCGTTCCGCTACCGAAAGCGCCTCGCGATATGCGCTCAGCCGCAAGGACTGGTCCGCGGCTCGTTCGAGGAATTCGACGGCGCGCGCGGTATCTCCCGCGAGTTCATAATGCTGGGCAATCAAACCCAGATATTCATCGATGCGCTCGCCGCTCTGCTGGATCAGCCAGTCCGCTGCCATGCGATGATACAGCTTGCGCTTGGCTTTCAGCACACGCTCATAGGTGACCTCCCGCAGGATGGCATGTTTGAAAATAAATTCCTGTGCGGTTTCAAATGTGGATGGCTGGTGTGAAAAGACCAGTTCTTTATTCCGCAGGGCACTCAGCGCCGAGTGGACCTCCTGCCCTCCCGTGAGCAATTGTGCCGACTCCGAACCTTGCATAGCAGCCACTGCTGCGTCCCAAAATGTACGACCGATCACTGCGGCGCGTTCGAGCACCTCGCTCTCCCTGGAGGGAAGCCGGTCGAGGCGAGCTTGCAGCACGCCCGTCAGCGTGGCAGGGACGCGTAACTGGATCAATTTTTGCGGGACGATCTGCCAAATCTCCTCGCCTTTCAGGATCACCCCGTCTTCGATCAGCACTTTGATCAGTTCTTCCAAATAAAAGGGATTTCCTTCTGCGTTCCTTGCAATCATCTCTACAAGGTCATAGGGCAGATCAGAAACGTTTTGCAGAATCTCGCTGACTAATTGCTGGCTGGCTAGAATATCAAGGTTCTTAATTGCGATAATGCTGCAGATGGGAAAGTCACTGCCCCAGTTGGGATGGGATTCATCCAGGCTGGGGCGAGTCGTACACAGGATAAATACCGGCAAATCGGTTTCCAGCTTTGCCAGATATTCGATCAGTTCCAGGGAACCATTATCTGCCCAGTGGATGTCATCTAATAAAAGGACCAAAGGCGAATCCAGAGTTAGTTTCCCTAAGAACTGTGCAATACTGTTGAAAGACCGGTCACGAATCTGGCGCGCGTCCTTACGAATGCCACGCACAAAAGGACTTTCAGAAAAATCAAAACCAAGCAGTTCGCCAATGAAAGCTGTCTGTTCATCACTCCCAAGACCCGTCATAGTAGCTATACCTTGCTTTAGTTTTTCCCGGGCATCCTCTTGCGAGTCGCTATCGCGGATTTGGAAACGGTTGCTGAACATATCCCGCAGCAAGCTGTACGGCAGGCTCATGGTCTCTTCGTCGGCGCGGCCCTTGAACAGATAAAAGTCTGTCGGATGCGAATCCAGCCAGGCTTCGAACTCGTAGATAAGACGACTCTTTCCCAGACCCGCATCCCCCTTCACGACAACCACGGTCACCCGGCGATGAATCAGGCTCTGCTCGAGTGCGGATTGTATAACCTGAAATTCCGGCTCACGACCGACCATACGTGTTGTGACGCCCTCGACGCCTCTTCTCCCCATGCGGAAGGCGCGCGGGCGTACGCGCTGGACGACATAAGTTTGTAAAGGCTCGGCTTTGCCTTTTACCACAATAGGCGATTGCTTTTGCACATCGAAAACGCCTCGCACCAGCTGGTAGGTGTCGTGTGAAATGAGAATGTCTCCTCCGTTTGCAGAGTTGACCAAACGGCTGGCTGTGTTGACAGTATCCCCCATCGCCGTGAATTCGCCCTGGGTGCCGATGGCGCTCAACAGGACCTGCCCACTATTGATACCGACCTTAAGACGGATGGGGAGCGACCCGACGCCCTCCCGGAAGGTTTCCTGCATCTTGAGCGCAGCCTGGACGGCGCGCTCGGCGTCGTCCTCACGAGCGGTTTCGGCGCCCCACAGCGCCATAACTGCGTCGCCGATGTGCTTGTCAATGTGACCGCCATATTCCTGGATTACGCGGTCGGCGCGAATCCACAGATGGTTGACGAGGTTTGCCACGTCTTCGGCATCCCGGTTTTCGGAGAAGGCGGTGAACCCGGAGACGTCCGCGAATAACACGGTCACCAGTTTTCGGCGCGCTTGATTCGCCGCATCCTGTTGGGTCTGGTGGGTCGCCTCTCGTTCGAACTCTGCTAATTGGTCACGTAAAACACCGAGGGTGGTTTCCACCACAGCATCCCCCAGGACCAAGCGCATACTTTCCTGCGCTTCGATGGCTTTTTTGAGGTCTGCGATTCGCTCTGGCAAGGATTTTGCGCTCATAGAATGCGCAGATTATAAAATGTTTTCCTGCCTTGCCTCCTTCCTGTAACCAACTCAATATGAGACCCTTAGTCATTTCAGGCAATCCCCTTGCTTTTACGTGGAAAGCCTGTTTTAATCCGCCTCCCTAAAAAGGGCGTTGTTCTTTTATCAAAGGAGGCATATGAAATCGCTGTCAGAAAAGGTTGCGGTCGTCACGGGTGGGAGCCGCGGTGTTGGAAAAGGGATCGCCCTAGGACTGGGCGAAGCCGGTGCGACTGTGTATGTCACGGGACGGACAACCAAAGAAAGGACAGATGTTGAGAAACTAGGTGGAACTGTATTCGCCACAGCAGAAGAGGTCACGGCGTTAGGAGGTAGAGGAATCGCAGTCGGGTGCGATCATCGCGATGATGCACAAACCGAAAAGCTCTTCCAGCAGGTGAAAGAAGAGCACGGACGACTGGATATCCTGGTGAACAACGCCTGGGGTGGCTACGAACGGATGGAGCACGACGGTCAATTCACATGGCTGAAGCCTTTTTGGGAACAACCCTTCTGGCGCTGGGATGAGATGTTCCATGGTGGCGCGCGCGCCGCGTTTGTGGCAAGCGCCTACGCTGCGCGAATGATGATCGAACAGCAAAAGGGGCTGATCGTGAATATTTCATTCTGGGCAGCACAGAAATATCTGTCAAATGTGCCCTATGGCGCCGCGAAAGCTGCCGTAGACAAAATGACCGCAGACATGGCACATGAAGCGGAAAAGTTCAACATCGCTGTGATCTCGCTCTACCCCGGTTTAGTGCGGACAGAGAGTGTAATGCGGGCAGCCGAATATTTCGACATGAGCAACTCTGAGTCGCCGCAGTTTACGGGGCGGGTCATCGCCGCTCTGGCGGCGGACCCGGACAATATGAAAAAGAGTGGAAAGGTACTCATCGTAGCACAAGAGGCATTGGAATATGGCATAAAGGATATTGACGGCAAACAACCCAGGCCGGTTACGCTGGAAGAGGCCTGAGATAAAGCGACTGTCACTTGAAAGTTGTGACAGTCGCTTTTTTTGTTAATAGCTATAATACATTAATCTCTAGTCTCTACTCACGGAGTTCCCATGTCTAAACTCGATTGGCTCAAGCAGGAAATTGA
>DATFHE010000354.1:0-4166 GCA_035248745.1 Anaerolineales bacterium
GGAAGCAGAACCAACATTAATCGCTCGGCTAGACGATTCGGATGCGTTGGTACGCGCTTCGTCGCTACGCGCATTAGCCCAGGCAAAAGCGTCATCTGCCCTGGAAAAGATTACCGCCTCGCTCCAGGACCCGGAACCCGATGTCCGCTTCGAAGCCGTTACCGCCCTTTCGGCGCTGGCACAAGGCTCAACTGACTTCGTCCGTCAGGTCGCTCCCTTATTAGATGACAAGGACTCACGGGTGAGCACACGCGCTGCCAGCATTCTTTTACGTACGCAGTCCCCCTTTGGGAAGAGAGCTGGCGATCAAAGTATTCTTGAGAAAGCCAGATCCTTCCTGCGCTACAGTGCGGCGATGGGCGAGCTTTCCCACCGCGAACATGCCATCATGGCGATGGGCGACTGGGGAGATGCAGAAGCCTTTGAGTTCCTGGTCAACGAACTGAAAGACCGCGACCTGCCGATCCGGATCCGGCGCGCGGTGCTTGCCGCGCTGGCAAAAATCGATTCGACAAAGTCCATGCCTTATCTAATGGAGGCATTAGGCTACACAGATATCTCCGTCCAGGAAACAGCCGCAGGCTTGCTGGGGCAAATTGGAACACCGGCGATCCAGCCTGTGCTTACTGCATTGCAAAACCCGCAACAGGAAGAAGGTGCATTGATGGCGTTGCAGCACCTGCCAGTACCGCCGGAAAAACCGCTTGAGGACTACGCTCGTACTGCGGTATCACGTGCGGTGGAGTATGCTGCCTTGATGCGTGGCATCAAACCCAGGGCTCGTCAGAATGAAGCAGTAAACCTTCTCTCCGAGTCTTTGGATAAAAAGTCAAATCAGTATAGTGTCCGCGCTTTGCGTGCCATCGGCCTATTGGGGGATCGTGAAGCCATGGCTCTCGCAATCAATATTTTGAATTTGCGTAATTCGGCGCAGCGAGCCAATGTGATCGAAGCATTGGAATCGATCAACACGCGCTGGCGGAGAATCCTTCAGCCATTGATGCATTTGTGGGAGGATACCTCCGCGCCCACGCCCGACGAGCATGTCGATTGGCAGCGGTTGCTGACGGATGAAGACCCCTGGATCAGAGATTGCGCATTGTTCGCGGCGCATACACTGGGAGAAAAGAAAATGGAAAATATCGCTACCCTTTCGTTGATGGAACGGATTTTGTTTTTCAAGCGTGTTCCACTCTTTGAAAATCTTTCCCCGAGTGATATCAAGCAAGTGGCGGCCCTTGCACAGGAAGAGTCATTCCCTGATGGAGAAAGCATTGTCCGGGAAGGTGAGATTGGGGATCTGATGTTTATTATCCTTTCAGGCGAAGTACTCGTCCTGATGACACAGGGACAAAAGGAAGTGGAGCTCGCGCGGCGCAAAGCAGGGGAATACGTCGGAGAGATGGCATTAATCAGCCGGGAACCACGGAGCGCCACGGTCACCGCCGTGGGGAACGTGCGCGCGCTTTGCATTGACCAGAAGAGTTTCGAAGCACTTTTGCGTGACCGCCCGGATGCGAGCCTGGCTGTGATCCAGGTCTTATGTGAGCGCCTCAAAGAGGCTTCTGCCAAACTCCACCGCTCCACCACAGGGGCTTAAAAAACAAAAACCCTCTACATGGAGGGTTTTTGTTTAGAACTATTTAGCGCGCGGACGAGAGTGGCCGGGCACTTCCCAGTTTCTGAGACGGATGCCTAAAACCACCAGAGGATTCCAAAGACCAAGGCATGGCCTCCAATCCCAAATCCAATGGAGAGCACTCCGCTTGCTCACCACCTTTCTTTCATTCCGACGAGCCTTACTTGGCAGCCACACCACCGGTATTCATCGCTGCTTTGACATTAGCGCGGTTTTCCGCGAACTGTGTGAGCTTCTGGTCCGTTTCCTTTTCCTCATTCAAAGTTTGCGTAAGGACTTCATAGGCTTTCACATAACCGAGCTGCTTGGCGTGCGCCCGGGCGGTGCCATAGGCGGCAATCTCATAGTGTTCCACGCGTTGTGCTGCGCCGATCAAAGCTGCCTGTTTCGGCTCAGATTCCATATCACTTTCGATCACTTCCTCGCCTTCTCTGATTAAGCCCGCCATGCCCGCGCAAGTTTTCCCACTCGGCTCAATTTTCAGATCGCGGCAGATCTCCTCGATCCGCTGCACATGGGTCTGGGTCTGTTCCAGATGTTTTTCGAACGAAGCACGCAGATCCTTGGATTCGGCAGCTTCTGCCATCGCAGGTAACGCCTTGCGTATTTGATTCTCGGCGCTGTAAATATCCTTCAATTCATCCTCGAGTAATTGTTCGAGATTTGTGATTTTCATGAGATACTCCCGTTAAATAACGATTTTGTTTGCCGGAAGACAAACATCTTCTGCAATGCCTAACGAAACGTATGGGAGAATGTTACTTCCGGTCTGGGCGGAGGAAAAGCAAGAAGCCAAACAGTCTCAGACCTGCACTCAACCATAACGCCCCACCCAGACCGATGTAAGTTGCCAGCCAGGTCCCCAATAGCGGCGCGATGATCATAGAGAGATACTGCATGGATTGCGCCAGTGCCACAAACGTCGCACTATATTCTGAGGGGACCGTCTTCATCAGTTCGTCAAAGAAAACAAGGTCAAGACCAGCCTGGAACAAGCCGGAGATGCCGGCATAAATCAGGATCAAGGGCACCTGCGGCGTTGCTGCGCTCAAAGCGGGGTAAAACGTCATCCCCAGGGTGGTCGCCAGCAATACAAAGCGTCCCCCCTGCCTGTTTGAGACTCGCGGCCAAAGAAAATAACCTACGAGCATCACCAGGGTAAAGATCATATTGATCGTACCGATCTGACTATCTGTGGCGCGGACTTCGCGCACGAGAAACAGCGGCATGATTGGCTGACTCAAGGCTAATGCAGAAAGGTATACATAGCGCTTGGTTGCGAAAGAAAGGAATACAGGATGCTCGCGAAGCAGCGCGGCGTAGGTCCTTAGGCTTTGAAGAGGCGAGCGGACATCCGGTAATGGCGGCGGAACTTGATCTGGCAGACTGATCTTTCTTGAGAAGTAAAAGCTGATGAATCCGCCCAGCGATAAAACCATGAATATCATCGCATAATTGAGGGGAAACGAGATTAGATCAATGACACGTGTCACAAGGAATGTGCCAACAACACCGGTCAAGCCAAAGATCGCCCAACGCCGGCTCAGCAGTGCATAACGGCCCGCCGGGCCGGCTACTGCGTTCATCACAACTGAAAACGCTACCGCGAGCGCGGTCTGTGGAATGGTCGCAAACGCCCAGATGGCAAGCGTGGCAATGATGACGGACTCTTCGGAAACCGTTAGCGTGAAAATTCCCGTCAGTGCATAACACAGGATGACAGTTAAACGAGAGAGACTGTACCACGGGACAACATTTGTTCGAGTCTGCAGAAAGCGCCCGACCACAATCGCCAGAATCAAGCCTGTCATCCCGGGCATGGAAGAGAGTAAACCGATTTGAAAATTACTCGCCCCAAGGCGTGTAAGAAAAACCGGCAGGAAGGGCGCCGCGACACTGGAGATGCTCACGCCGACCGCATCGATCTGCACGTAGCGGAAATTCCGCTTCTGTATCTCGAGCTCTGTTTCACTGATTGTGTTCATGGTGGAATGCCGAATGATTATAATGCTCGTCAGAAAATATCCTGAAATGATCCAGATACGTCCTATGGAACCGCACGAAATTGCACTCGCGAAAGAATTGGTCTATCGTGTCGCCCACAAGGTTTTCCGGGATACACGTCCTCTCGAAGAGTCGATCGCGTACTATGATGCGAAGGGTGAGCTAGGCGATATCGATGACGTCGAGCAGATCTATTTCGATAACAAGGGGATCTTCCTTGTAACGACGGATGAAAATCAGATCATCGGCACAGGTGCAATCCGCAGAATAGATGATACGACGTGCGAATTGAAACGGCTCTGGCTGCTCTTTGACTATCACGGCAAGGGACTGGGGTACCGCATGATCCAGGAACTCTTTGCATTCGCACGCGAAACAGGATACCGGCGCATCCGGCTGGAGACAGATCGCAGCGGCCAGCGCCGCGCGTACGAGCTTTACAAACGGTTAGGCTTTTATGAAATTCCGCGCTACAGCGACAATGCGGATGACGTGGCAATGGAGATGGTTCTGTAGGTCTGGT
>DATFHE010000355.1:0-8669 GCA_035248745.1 Anaerolineales bacterium
TCGCGCACTGTTTTGGACGTTCTTTGGGTTTGAACAGGATGTCATTCAACCAGAAAGGGAAACCTTGAAACTCCTCTCTCCCGAACTGATGACGTCCATCAATCTCCAAACCCTAGTGATCAAATCAGATTGACTTTGACACTTATGAATCACTATTTACCAATTACCACCTGCTATTCCGTCTCGCCGAAGCAATCGGAGAGCAAGACTTTTAGACGCCGCTCGAGCATTGTGAACGAGTAATACCGTTTTGCCAGTTCATAATTGTGCGCACATTCATCCCGGACTTCCTCTGGATGCGTGAGAACATAACGCGCCTCTGCAAGGGTTTGCTCACTGACGTAACCGTCAAATTCGATCACCTGGAATCCTTTTGTCTTGATATCTGCCTCATAGATCGAATAGTTGTTGACGACCAGCGGGCGCTGAAAGTAAACCGCTTCCAGGAATGCATTGCCAAACCCCTCGATTGAGGAAGGGTACGTGACCAGGTCCGCCTGCGGGTAGACATCCTCCAGGGTATAAATTTTCCTTCCTTCCAGAGTCACACCTCTGGTATCGCCGACGATCGCTGATTCGAAATTGACCTTGGTTTCCAGCAACGCCGCAAACTCGCGCACCCGTTTTTCATAGTCGGTCCCTTCATCTCCTGCCGCATGGGAAATGACCAATTCCGCCGGTAGCCCGAGGCGCCTCGTCAGTTCGATAGCGTGTTCGATTCCCTTGCGCTGGATAATGCGTGTCGGCTGGAGGATCAGATACTGGTCCGGAGCAACGCCCAGGTCGGCGCGAGCGGAGCGCGCATAGTCATCCAATGGGGGAGGGGGAGAATCGAAATCCATGACGTTGGGAATAAGCATCGCAGCAATGCCTAGACGCGTAGCCAGTTGATATGCCTGGACGGAATTGATCACCACATGCCGAATGGAAGGAAGATTGGGTGGAAAGGCTGCTGCAAGATAATCACGAACGCTATTATTCATGAATCGCTGTCGCTCCCAGTGAAAATCATGATGGTGAGCGATGACCGGGTAACCAGTCTCCGCGATAAATTCGGTCAGCGCCAGCCCCAGAGGAATGTTTACGGGGATGGTCAGTGCGTTCTCGGTGATGAGAGCTTCCAGCCGGAACTGGTGAGCAAATTTGTAAAGATGTTCCTTGAAATATTCCTTTAATTGCTGCACCTGCTCAGAGATTCGCGCCGGGCGGATATACACAGAGAAGAAGTCCTGGTGAAGTTCTTCAATCTCCGGGTGTGCCTTACGCCCTTCGTGAAGGATGCCCCACGTTCCTGCAAAGACAACCTGGTTGATTGCATCAATGGTCGGATGCCGGTAAAACGCTTCTGGAACGACATAACTGATCTCCGCAGGGCGGTCCGATAAACCACTAAAATAAAAACACTGATGCCCCATCCGCTCGATGACGGTTGCCCATTTAGCGGTTTCAAGGGACACGCCATCGGTACCTGCAAAACGCGTCGAGATAAATCCGATCCGTCGAGATGGTGCCATGTCAAGCCTCCTTCTCCCTATATCTGAATTTGCTGCAATGCGATACGGTGCTGAAAATGCTTTATACCATACTCAAAACGGCTCGTGAATTTCTCGCCAGTAACATGGTAAGTACACGGATGGCATCTTGTCCAGGGGGCAAATCGGTATGTGAGCCTCCATAAATCCGGGTCACGCGATCGCATGTCTCGTTGCATTTATCCTGTTTGTTCGTTTTATCTCATAAGATGACGTGTAATACTCTTATATCCTTCGTGCTGCGATGGTTTGGGAAGCTATTCGAATTTTAGGAGAGCCGGTGGTGTGGATTTCTGGCTTGGAGATGAAGAATCATGCAAGTTGATATTCAGCAAAAACCAAGGACCTATGTTGTGCTCAACCCGGTCGCTGGCGTTTCGGAGCCGGGCGTCGTACGGCAGAAAATCGAATCGGCTCTAGTGGGACGCGATATCCCCTTCGAAGTCTATGAGACCACCGGTCAAAAGGATGAGGACATCCGGCAGCTGGTTCGTAAGGCGGTAGAGCAGGGATTTAAGCTTTTTATCTCTGCCGGTGGCGATGGCACCCTTTCTAGCGTGATCGATGGTCTGGTGGGCACCGAACTTCCGCTTGTGATTATCCCGACGGGCACATGGAATGCGCTCGCCCGAGCCCTGGATATTCCTCTGCAGATCGACCCGGCGGTGGAGTTGGTATTTCAGGAGCACAAAATACAAACGATCGATGCCATGGATGTTGGTGGGCGCTATTTTGTCCTCAGTGTGAGCGCAGGGGTAGGCGCGCTGACGATGAAAGACGTAGAACGACAGGACAAACGCCGTCTTGGCAAGCTCGCAGATCTCCGGAAAGCGGTCGCAGAAGTATTGGAATTTCGTTCCTTCCAGTTCGAGGTCAAAATCGATGGCAAGCTCACAAAGTTTCGTGCTGCCGAACTGATGGTTGCCAACACCTCGATTTTGGGGATTAAGTCCTTGCAGCTCGACCCCGATATTCGTATGGACGATGGCAAGCTGAATGTATGCCGCATTTATGCAAACTCGGTCACCGATTATCTCCAACTGGCGGTCAGCATGTTTCGAGGGGATCAAAAACGCAACTGGAATGTCTTATGTGTCGAGGCACAAGAGGAGGTAGAAATTAGCGCAAGAGAAAGGCTACCCGTGCAGGGCGATGGTGACTTAATCGGTCAGTTGCCTGTTACTGTCAAAATCCGCCCGAAAGCCATCCAGGTCGTGACGCCGGTCGATGCCAACCCGGCATAATGTGTGGTCGTCCCGCAGCGTAACTGCGGGACGTTTGATTAAGGCTCTCTCATTCTATTCAGTTCCATTGGACGGCGACGTTTCCATACGCTGATGTTATAGTGTGCGTGGCTGACACCCCACATTTCTGATAGAGTCACTCCTATGAAAAAACTCTTCTCCGCCCTTTTGCCCTTAATTCTGATGCTCAATGCCTGCTCTTCTACTCCTGAAATTACGGCAACAGCCACTTCGACGCCTGCGCAGGAGCCATCGCCAACAATTGAGACCCTGGCAGTCACGCCGGTCGAGTCTGCATTTGCGCCGGAGAATCCTACTGCCGCACCTCCTGAGGACACCATCGAGTCTCATTTGGTCTCATTTGAAACCCCCGACGGCGCGACGATCACTGGCGAATTGTATGGATCAGGTGACACCGCCGTTATTTTTTCTGTGATGGGGAACTGTAAGCCAGGCTGGCGGGAGTTGGCGCAGCTGACCGCGGCGCAAGAGCTGATGGCTCTCACCTATCCGTGGCGCGGCTGCCGCGAATCGGGTCGGGCAGAACAGGATGAGCTGCAAAAGTTCGTGGACGACGCGCGCGGCGCCATTAACTTCGTCCGCGAACAGGGCGCGGAAAAAATCATTCTGGCAGGTGCAAGCCTGGGTGGGCTGGCATCGGCAAAACTTGCAATTGAATCCGGAGCCAGCGGCCTAATTGTCGTTGCATCTCCACAGTCCATTCCGGAGTGGGGCTTTGAAATCGAAGCGGCAGATTTGAACACCGACATCCCCAAACTGTTTATTACAGCTGAAAATGATCCAACTGTTCCTGCCAGCGCAACACGCGAACTTCATGATCTTGCGGCAGAACCGAAAGAGTGGCAGGTTTATCCGGGTGACGTGCACGGCACGGATATCTTTGAAACAGAAAGCGGGGAAGCGATGCAGCAGCGAATCCTGGAGTTTATTTTGAAGGTTGCAGCTCCAGAGTAAAAAGCTATTCTACTCTTTGCAAAATGTGACTGACCGCGGTGGATGCCGGTCCGCCGAGCGACTGAATCAATGCTGTCGTTGCCCCCGGGATTTGATTCGTTCCTGCCTGCCTCCGAAGCTGCAACGCCGCTTCGACAGCCTGATACACACCCGCCGCGCCTCCGGCGAACCCGCGTGCCTTCATCCCTCCCATTGTGGCGCAGGGGATCCTTCCTTTTAGAGCGATTTCCCCGTCCGCGGCAAGTCTCCAGCCCTGCCCCTGGACCGCAAACCCGACTGCCTCAAGCTGCAAGGCAGCGTAAATGCTGAACACATCGTGATATTCAAAAAGATCGATCTGATCTAAAACAATTCCAGCTTGATGGCTCGCCTTGCCAGCCGAGGTTTGTGCCGTGTCGAAGAACAGCATAGCTTTGCGGTCGTGCAGAGCAAGTGTGCCTGACGCCGAGCCCGACCCTGCGACTCTGACCAGCGGATGTGAAAAATTATCCGGTAGAAATTCCCTGCGTGTTAATAGAACAGCCGCTGCCCCGTCCGCGTTCGGAGCCATGTCGAACATGTTGATCGGTTCGCTGACCATTTCGGCTTTGGCATAGGTCTCGGGCTTGATCGCCTTGCGGAACATCGCACATGGATTGCCCACACCGTTTGCATGTGCTGTGAGTGCAAAGCCTGCGAACCCATCTGCCGGGACCTGATGCTCGTGGATGTAACGCCTCATGAGGAGCGCGGCTTGCGCGGCGGGGGTCATCCCCTGCACGGCTTCGAAATCGGCGTCGCCTGTCGTAGCGAGCGCCGCGTCCACGCCGGAGCCAACCGTGTCGGTGAATTTCTCCACTCCGATGACGAGTGCTGTATCCACCATGCCGCTGGCGACCGCCAGATATCCCTGTCGCAGCGCTGCGCCGCCTGAGGCACCCGCAGCTTCGACCGTCACGGCTTCAATGCCAAGCAGACCCGCGTAATCCGCGAGCAGCACGCCGAGATGCGCCTGGTTCGACAGATTCGGCGCGAGCATATTCCCCACAAACAAAGATTGCGGCTTGAGTCCACCTGCATCCTTGACTGCTTCCTGCATGGCAGCAAAGGCAAGCTCACGCAGACCAGTCTCCCAATGTTCGCCGACTTCGGTTTGTCCGATCCCTGCAATTACTACATCCGTCATATCTGCTCCGTAATGGAAACTAAATGCGCAGACAGGTAAACACGTTTTTCAATTCCGTGTGTACCTGTATATCTATCTCTCTGTTTACCCAAATACTCTCTTCAAAAACTTGACCTTTTCCACAGTCTGGTAACGGTCGCCGCCTTCATGACCGTTGTAGGGATAGACCTTGATGTCCTTCTCGCCAGCCCAATAGTTGTATGCAGCATAGACGGCGGAGGGAGGGCAGACTTCATCCATAAGCCCCACAGAAAACAGCGCCTTTGCTCTTGCCCGGATGGAGAAGTGAACGCCATCAAAATAAGAAAGTGTACGGAACACCGTGTCCACTTTGTCGCGATGGACATGGCAAAATTCAGCAATTTCCTTGTATGGATAGGTATCCACAATTTCTGTTGCGCGGCGGTAGTGACAAAGGAATGGCACATCGGGCATTGCCGCGACCACATCCGAGACAAGCCCCGCCGCGGCGATGGTAATGCCTCCACCCTGTGAGCCGCCGGTCAGCGCGATCTGTGACGCGTCGACGTCAGGGTGGTTGCGTGCTGCTTCAATCGCGCGGACCGCGTCGGTGAAGAGACGGCGGTAATAGTAATGTTTGGGGTCGAGGATTCCTTTTGTCATGCTGCCAGGGAAATGGGCGTTGCCGCCCTCTGCATAGAGATCAGGTGTATCGCCCGCAGACCAGGAACTTCCCTGCCCGCGCGTGTCCATCACAAAGTGAGCATAGCCCGCGCTTGCCCAGAGCAGCCAGTCTGTCGGGAAGCTGCGTCCACCGCCATAGCCGATGTATTCCACAACACATGGCAAATTCCCTGTGCGCTGGCTTGGTAAGATCAACCAGCCCTTAACAGGCTGCCCGCCAAAGCCGTTGAATGTGACGTCGAATGTTTCCTGCGCGACGAGACCATAATCCACTTTTTCGAAGGTCGCGTTGAGGGGAAACGCTCGTGCCTCATCCAGCGTGGATTGCCAGAACAAGTCGAAGTCCGCAGGTTCGTCGCGATCGGGGCAGTAGGTTTGGAGTTCCTTGAGAGGAAGGTCGAAGAATGCCATATGAGTGTATACAGGTGAATTCAAGTAGGCAGGAAATTGCCTAACTTATTTACTTGTTCCTTATCTACAAGTGTACCTGTCTCCTTTCTACTTCATCGCCAGCTTGCCGCGGAATCTAACATACGTGGCGTAATCGATCTCTGTGCGCCGCGCAACGTAATCCTGCGTTTTTGTTGCCAGGGCTGCGCGCTCGGTGATCTGGTCGGTGACCATGATGTCGAAGGCATCCGACCCAGCGCCGGAGCCAAACGAAACCATCAGGATGCGGTCGCCGGGTTGGGCAACGTCGAGCGTGGCAGTGAGGCCGATTACGGCGGCGCCTGCGTAGGTGTTACCGATCATCGGAACAAGCAATCCGGGCTGGATCTGTTCCATCGAAAAGCCGAGCTGCCCTGCGACCCGCTGCGGGAACTTTGCATTCGGCTGGTGGAACACTGCCCATTTGTAATCTTTTGCTGTCGTGCCCGAGGCTTCCATCAGGTGTGTAGCAGCTTCCGTAATATGTTTGAAGTAAGCAGGCTCTCCGGTGAAGCGCATGCCATGCTCGGGATACTTTTGATTTTCCCGCCGCCAGAAATCGGGCGTGTCGGTGACATAGGAGTAGGCGGCGTTGATGACTGCCAGCGACTCCTCCGCGGGACCCAGAATGTACGCGCCGCCGCCTGCGCCGGCGGTGTATTCTAGTGCGTCGCCGGGTTTGCCCTGGGCGGTGTCCATGCCGATCGCCATGGCATAGTGACCCATGCCCGAACCGACCAGCCCCATCGCGGCGACCAGAGCTTCGGTGCCAGCTTTGCAGGCAAATTCCCAGTCCGCTGCCTGGGTGTTGGGCACGGCGCCGATCGCCTCTGCAACCAGCGTGGAGGTCGGTTTGACAGCATACGGGTGTGACTCTGACCCGACCCAGACCGCCCGCAACTCATGCGGGTCGATCTGAGCGCGCTTCATCGCGTTGCGCGCCGCTTCGATGGACATGGTGATGACGTCTTCGTCCATGCCGGGGACGGCTTTCTCTTTAATGGGGAGTCCACCTTTGCCGCCTGTCCAGACGCGTGCGACTTCCTTCGCAGGCAGGCGGAATCTCGGCACGTACGCGCCATAGCCGACGATGCCAACCGGCTTGGCGGGTTTGAGTAAAGTAGGGGAGTGTGTGTGAGGGGTTGTCATTTATACTTTCCTATTTCTATAAATTTCAAGATCTCTTCCGCTCTGTCTATTCTAATCACTTTCTCCGTCACCATTTGTGCGGCGACCTTTTCGATCAATTCGCCACTCGCACCCGCGGTAATCGCAATCTGCCGTGCGTGTAGGGACATATGTCCGCGCTGGATGCCTTCGGTGGCAAGAGCGCGCAGGGCTGCCATATTTTGGGCGAGACCTACGGAAACAATGATCTCTGCTAATTCACGAGCGGTCTGCACACCCATTAGCTTGAGCGCGGCTTGTGCGGCGGGGTGAACCTTCGTCGCGCCGCCGACGATTCCCACTGCCATTGGCATTTCGAGCGTGCCAACGAGATTGCCGTTGGCATCTTTGCTCCAGGTGGATAAAGACGTGTATTTGCCAGACCGTGCTGCATAAGCATGGGCTCCCGCTTCGACGGCGCGCCAGTCGTTGCCGGTAGCGATGACAACCGCGTCCACGCCGTTCATGATGCCTTTGTTGTGCGTGGCAGCGCGGTAGGGGTCTACAGCAGCAAAAGCATAAGCGGCGATGATTCCGTCACGCACATCTTCGCCCGAAAAATCGTCAAAGGCCAGTTCCTTCACGGGAATTGTACATCTTACGCGAGCTAGCCTTCTATCCGACAGGTTGGACAGGATCCGTAAATGGACGTTTCCGCCCGTAATCTCTTCTACTCTCGGGGCAAGCCGCTCACAGGCAGTATTTATGGCGTTGGCGCCCATTGCATCGCGTACATCGTAGATCAGATGGACAACGAGAAAGCCGCCTATAGGCGATGATTCGAATACTTGGACTTCGAGATTCCTTGCGCCCCCGCCTCTGGACTTTAGAGAAGACTCAGCGCTGTCTACATATGCAATCAATTCAGATTTCTGTTCCAGGATTTTCTGCGCGGCTTCCTGTAAATCATCAATTTGAAGGACTTGCAGCTGACCGATCATCAACGGTTCTGTAGTTTCTGCAAGGAATCCACCGCCCGCGCGCGCGAGTTTTGCCATAAAGGATGCGCCCGCCACCACCGACGACTCTTCAATCACCATAGGCACCAACACGTCTCTGCCGTTGACGACGAAATTAAGCGCGATCCCCAGTGGCAGGTCATACGTTCCAATGACGTTTTCGATCATGTGCATGGCGATGTCGGTGGGGAGTCCGCTCGTCGTGAACGGAGAAAGGATGTCGGGAGTCGGAGCCATTGCTGAATCAGACGCTAACGCCTCCAGGATTTTGGCGCGGCGCTCCTCAAGAGTCTTGTTGTAGAAACCGGGAATACGTGAATTCGTCATTCGATTGCCTGTCCAGACGTGATTCTATGCCTGTGTCCTGCCAAAAGCTATCATATTTTATGAGATAATCACCGGCGAGGTATCACAGAGATGCTGCTTACGCGAGAACAACTGGAGGAACGTCTGATTGCCCTGCATGAAGCCAGCCTCGAATTGGTCAAAGACGTTTCTCTGGATCATCTACTCGAACGGATCGTGAAGGTCGCCGCGGAACAAGCCCATGCGC
>DATFHE010000356.1:0-4471 GCA_035248745.1 Anaerolineales bacterium
CGATGAGGGTCTCTTTGGTTGACATATTGTTTCCTTCCCTCATTGATCCCGTATGAGGATGTGAAGATAGAAAGTTCTGCTGTGTTTCATTTTCTTTTTTTCTTTGGGGCTTTCCCCTTCCCCAGCCCGGCACGCGCCTCGTCGAGAAGCTCGGGCAGTCTGGCAAAATCTGCCAGGATGGTCGTCTTGAGAGATACCTGGTGCAGCGCGGCGGCAGGGTGGAACATGGCAATCACAAACCGTTCGCCCACCTTTCGCATTTGCCCGTGGATCTGTGTGATCTTTGCACCCTTAAAGAACAGACCCATGGAGTGCCTGCCGAGCGTCACGATGATGCTCGGGTTGACAAGTTTAATCTGATGTTCAAGATAATTGCTGGTACAGATTTCGATCTCGTCCGGCAGAGGGTCGCGGTTTCCCGGTGGACGGCACTTGACCACATTCGTGATAAAGACATCTGCGCGCGTCACCCCCGCCTGTTCGAGCAGCTGATCGAGAAACTTTCCCGAGGCGCCCACAAAGGGACGCCCCTGCTTGTCTTCGCTGGCGCCCGGTCCTTCTCCGATGAACATAATCTCCGCGTGGGTTGGACCTTCCCCTGGCACCGCCTCGGTACGTGAGCGATGGAGTTCACAACGGGTGCAGACCTTGATCTGCTTTGCCAGTTTCTCCAGTTTTTTCTCATCGCTCATTCCGTTCCTCCGTATCTGGCGCGGCTTGTCCCTCGGCAATCATCAGGCGCTCCGGAGTCAACGATTCCAGGTTCATGAGGATCGCGTCTTCATCATTGTCCCGGTAATAGTGCTTCCGGCGCCCTGTAACTTCGTAACCAAATTTACGATACATTTCCTGCGCGGCGCTGTTACTCTCGCGCACCTCCAGGAAGGAGCTGCGCGCCCCATCCTGCATCATATGACTCAAGGCATGCGCCAGCAATCGCTTGCCGATCCCCTGTCTGCGATACTCTGGTTGTGTGGCTATGGTAGCGACATGCGCTTCGTCTATGATCAACCAGACTACGATCATCCCGACGACTTTGCCGTCCAGCTCTGCGACCCAGCAGCGTGAGGCAGGGTTATCGGTGAGCTCAAAGCGGAATGACCGCTCCGGCCACGGCAGGCTGAACGACTTTTGATCCAGGTCCACGACGGCGCGTAGATCCTCCACCGTCATCTTACGAATACGAACGTTCATGCGGGAATCGGCTCGGCAACATGCAAATAGATCGGCGCGAGCGTGGCACGGTCGTCCACGTCGCCCGCCTGCCAGCGCATCCACGCCAGCTCGGCAAGCACGGCAGGGCGGCGAATCGAGTTCGCAGGGGAGGCGAGCTGAATGTTCGCGTTCGCCGTCAGCGTTTTACGTTCCTCAGCGGTTAACTCCGCACACACGATCACAGGACTCTGCACTTCGTCCATCAACGCTTGTGCTGTAACGATCCGCGCGGGGTCTTTTGCTTTCCACCTGCCTTTAGACCGTTTGTACCAGCCCACAGCCAGCCTGCCGCGCCCTGCCTGAATCGCAGTCAGCAAGGGATGCCTGGAGAGCGGCTGGGCAGCAGCAAGAATGTCCAAAGTTGGGATACCCACCAGGGGTAACGCGCGCGCCAGAGCAAAGCCTTTGACCAGTGATACCCCAACACGCAGACTGGTAAACGAACCGGGTCCCAGCGCTATCCCCAGAGCACGGATGTCGTTCATGGTCAGTCCACAGCGTGTGAGCAGCTCAAAGATCGCGGGTGCCAGCTCGGTGGTATGACGCTGACTGCTCCGCCAGGCATACTCGCCGACGACTTGTGCACCGTCATACACGGCGAGACCCACCTGCGCAGTGGAGGTATCCACAGCCAGCAGCATCATTCGCCTCTATCAACAGCCCGGCGAACCACGTCCAGTAGTTCTTCGTAACGGCTGCCGCTGGCGCGGAAGCTCATCTCGCGCTCTTCCTGCGCAATAGGCTCCAGAGATATCCAGAGATGCTCTGGGGGGATCAGCCCATTCATCCGCTCGGGCCATTCGATCAGGAGAGGTCCCTGTGACAGCATGGAGTCCAGGTCCAGTTCCTCGGCTTCCGGCGTGGAATCCAGCCGGTAAGCATCCATATGAAACAGGCGGGCGTCGTCTCCACGCCGGTACACATTCACGATAATAAACGTAGGACTCGAAACAGAGTCAAGAGATCCCCAGCCGTGGGCGATCCCCTGGACAAAGGTGGTTTTACCGGCGCCAAGGTCGCCCTGCAGGCAGATCACATCTCCTGACTGCAAAGCGCCGCCCAGACGCATCCCGATCCGGCGCGTCTGCTCGGGGCTATGGCTGAAAACATCCATTGTGTGCAAATCCAAAATGGGCATCGCAGGGATTATATCAGGGGGAAGAATTCTACTCCAGACAGGTACAAAAGTAGACAAGTACACGGGTGTTAATGAGTTGCGTACCTGTATACCTGTTTACTCTCACCCGGCTTTCGGTTAAGATACGCATCAGCTTATGAAGGAGAAAGAATATGCAACCGTTTTTTGATCAGGTGATCGCTATTTTTCTTGCAGGCACTCCCAGGCTGATTACGGCTCTTATTATCTTTATTCTGAGTTTGTACTTCGCCCGGGTGATCAGCAATGTACTCCAGCGGGTCCTTCAAAAACGACGAGCGCCCGCGGGTGTGGTGCAACTCCTCGGGCAACTGGCACTGTGGTCGATCATCGTCGCTGGCATTATCACAGCCCTGCAACAATTTTTTCAGGTGACTGCGTTTCTGGCGGGGCTTGGAATCTTAGGGTTTACCGTCGGTTTTGCCTTGCAGGATATTATGAAAAATTTCGCCTCCGGTGTGATTCTATTACTGCAGCAGCCCTTCCATGTAGGCGAAACGATCGGTGTGAAAGGCTTCGACGGGACCGTGCTGGCTATTGACCTGCGTGCCACCGAAATGCGAGCCGCCGACGGCCGCGTCGTCATCCTGCCGAACGCAGATGTGCTGGCAAACCCGATCATCAACTACAGCCGCGCCAACCACAGGCGCGTTGACCTCAGCCTCAACCTGTCCCACACAACCGAGCCTGGCACAGTGCGGCAAATCCTCCTGGATGCCATTCAAAACGTGCCTGGATTCTTGAGCGAGCCCGAGCCGGTTATCGTATTCAACAGCCTTACGGATCACGCACTGGAGTTGAATGCCAACTTCTGGATCGACATGGCAAAAAATGATCCCCTCCACGCAAAAGATATGGCGCTCTTAAATGTAAAGTCTGCGTTCCACAAGCAAGGAATTGAGATTCCCCATCCGATACAGGCGGTCTTTAACAAGCAGGTAGACAGATAAAATTTACCTTCAGAGCCTGAGCTTCTCCCCAATCATATGAGCAATCGTCCGCGCCGCTTCGGGCTTTCCAGCGCGGCGGCAATTTTCAACCACCGTTTGCCGCTCTGCCGGACGTGAGATCCAGCGCGTGAGCGTGCGCACGACTTCCTGCGGATTTGGCGCCCAAACTCCCGCGCCTTCCTCTTCTACGAACGTGACATTCCCGTCTTCCTGCCCTGGCAGTTTGGAGTACAAAATGATCGGCAGTTCCGCGTTTAACGCTTCTGCGATCGTGCCGGGACCTGCCTTGGTCACGATAAAGTCCGAGGCGCGCATGAGGTCTGGCATTTCGCGCGTAAAGCCATAGATCCATGTGGGGTTTTCCCACTGGCATTCTTCGAGGCTTGCCTTCAGGCGCTGGTTCCGCCCGCAGACGATCATCAATGCTACATCCAGCCCGGACTGGTCGATCGCCTGCGCGGTCTTCGCCAGCGGTCCCATTCCTTCGCCGCCGCCGACCAGCAGGACAATCGGTTTGTACAGGGGCCATCCCATCTTTTCCCGCAACATGGCTTTGCTCCCCGTCGATTGACAATAGCGATCTGCCACAGGAAGCCCGACGACTTTCACCTTTTCAGGGGACATGTTGTATTTAATGGCGCGCAGGCGGGCTGTTTCGGTTGGAACCAGAATGAGATCTGCGCGGTTGTCATACCAGAGAGCATGCGTGGTGACCATATCCGTCACCACATTGATAAACGGCGGGCGATCCTTGCCAAGGGCTCGCAGAGCAAAGGAATTCGCAAACGGATGGACGGTGACAATCAGATCTGCAGGATGCTTCTGGACAAGCGAGCGCGCTGCCTGGCGGGCAATCGGCCACATCGTAGTGGTAATGGCCCGCGCCCGCGCCCGCCCATCGGTGGCGTGGAAGCTGGCACCCCACAGATGCGGCGCTTTCACCATGTATGGATACATCTCCGCGGCACGATTGAACGGACGTGGCGCATAGGTTTTGAAGAAATCCACCATCTCGGTGGTCACTTGGTTCTGATACTCGAGATGAATCGCCTCGATGATGGCTTCCGCCGCGGAGCGATGTCCGCCGCCTGTATCGGAGAAGTAAAAGACAATATGGGGTTTTCTATGATTCAGAGGGTTCATCTTTGTG
>DATFHE010000357.1:0-4316 GCA_035248745.1 Anaerolineales bacterium
CGGAGCTAAAGCGCATCCAATCCTTGACGAGGATCACAAAGTGCGGGGTCTTGTCTTTGAAGAAAAATCGTGAGAGGAATAATCTTAGTAAAACGGGGGAAATGGGATATCCGGTTAGCTCAATCACAACTGCCGTATTCGTGGCGAGGGGCGCGAAGATATCGCGAATCCAGCCAGACATACTTTTCATGGAAAAAAGATAACGCATCTCCGTTGCGGTGGTTTTCCTGATGCGCTTGTAGGAAATATTGACGCGAATGAACGGCGTAACAAATTTTAAGTAATTTGGATACGGCTGAACGTATGCAAAGTAACGGATGACCCAGAAGAAAATGCCAATGAAAATGGAGAGTCCCCCAATCGCGGCAAGAAGCTGCCAGCGCCAGGGCAGCAAACGCCCCACCGGATCGATATATTCGCTGTACGCCAGCACAAACATTCCCAGACCGATCGCAATCATGGGCGCCCACCAGCGGTTCAGCATGTGTCGATAGACGATCAACGGGTATTTATGCCCCGCACGCGCCATCCTCAATCATCCTCATTGATTGGAATGGATAAACCATCTGCTTCTTCTGCTTCCATCGGTCTACCGCTTAACTGGCTGCTCAACCCTCGGATCGCTTCGGTTAACTGTTCGCCGCGCAGACTGAACGTCACGTCGCCGCGTGTCTTTTCGATGATCCCGCGTGCCAGGTCTGTCTGCCGGCGTAATCCATTTGTGATCGCATCGGGATAATCTATGGTGACGAGTACAGAATAGATCTCGTCCATGTATCCGAGCAGGCGTTCGGCTTCCTCCGAATACCCCGAGCGCAGGATATCAAGCGTGCGGCGGCGTAGTTCGCCTACGACTTCCGCCAGTCCGTTAAGATAGGTGGCATCCTCCACGCCCAGTTCTTCGGGAGTCTGAAGCGGCTGGTTCCGGATCAAGGCACAGGTCACGTTTGCTTCGACATACTCTTTGAGTGAATCCTGGGTGTATCCCGCGAAAAAAAGTTCGGGATGCGCCTTCAAATCATTTCGCAAAAAATCGGCGAGGGTATGTGCTTCTGCAAGGTTGTCCTCCATCGCTTCCATGTCATCCCTGTGCACGGCTCGAATAGCCAGAGAGCACGCGCGCGTCAATTGGCGAGCCTGCTTTAGCGCCTCATCCCGCTTGGATGTGCGCACATCAAAATTCCGGCGTATGCGTTCGGCGATTGCTTCAAGCTGATACATGGTTTACCCTTGTTCGCTTCTAAATGGAAGGAGTGGTCCACTATTCTTTTGGCGGCTCAGGTGGGTGGGGCGGACGGAACAAGCTCTCTGCCAGGGAATTATTGCTCGGCACCGTGATTTCGCCAAAGGCTGCTTCGTACCGTGCAATATTTTCTGTAAGAGCGCGGAGAAGCAGTTTTGCGCTGAGGGGAGTCATCACCACACGTGAGCGGATGTTGGCGGTCGTTTCCCCGGGCAGAATGTGAGCGAAGTCGATTACGATATCTGCCGGAGAATGAGAGATGCGTGCCAGGTTGGCGTAGGCAGGCTCCATCCCTTCAGGAACGATGATCTTCGGTCCGGCCGGTTGGGGAGGTGCAGTCATAAAACAGTCCTGTGATTCTTACGAGCTCACAAGCCTGGCGATGAGACATCAGGCTTGCAAGGCGTTGCGTTTAGAACGGAATATCGTCCTCAGCGGGAATTTCCGCCCCTTCCATGCTGCCCATGCCCATCATCGGACCTTCGGCGCTGATTTCACCGCGTGAAGACAGGAAGCGTACTGTCCCTGCCGTCACTTCGAAGGAGGCACCCATGGAACCGTCCTGCTTGTTCCAGATGCGGGGTCCGCCGGTGTTTTTGTCCGGCGTTAAGCGTCCTTCGATAAGAACCTTCGAGCCCTTCTTGAGATACTGGTTACAAATTTCAGCCTGCTTGCCCCACGTGGTGACACGGAACCAAATCGTTTCCTTGACCTGTTCTCCACTGCCTGTCGTATACTGGCGGTTCGTTGCAACCGAAAACGATGTCACAGCCTGACCCGAGGGGGTATAGCGCATTTCCGGGTCCTTGCCAACATTGCCTACTATGATAATGGTGTGAAACATGGGAATCTCCTTAGCGTCTAGGTACCCGCCGAACGGCGGCGGGGAAATAAGATAAAGTGTATTGTACTCGCACTTTGGCGATTTGTTAACGCGAGATAAGCAAACGTGATGTTCAATCGTTCCCGCTTAAACACATTATGAGCTTGTTACAAATCCGTGACCTTCCTGAAACATTCCCGTCACAGGTGTTATATAGAATAGATAGAGACCCAGTCTTAGAATGGAGCACGTATGAAAACGAAGAAACTTCTTATGCTTTTCATGATGGTACCTCTTGCCGCCTGCGGACAGTTTAACGTAAGCGTCGAACCATTGCAAACTGCCGTACCGACGAACACCATTGGAATGGCTACCAACACAGCTGTTGCTGCCTCGCCTACGGTGCAGGTCATCGATCCGACAGCGACCGTTGTGGTTCCCTCAGCGACTCTTGTCGTTCCGGCAACTACACAGGTGCAGCAGGTTCCACCCACTTCAACGTCGGTGCCGCCCACGTCTGTGACAACTGCGGAGCAAATGGTCAAAATCGTGCTGATCGAGCTGGAAGGGAACGGTCAATCGGGACCGTTGGTTGGGTGCGGCGACAGTGCCATCCCGATCAACGTGGTCATCCCTCCCACGCAGGGTGTGCTCCGCGCCGCCCTGGAAAAACTATTCTCAGCAAAGCAGCAGTTCTACGGCGAATCGGGATACTACAATTCTCTCTACCAATCTGATCTGGAGATCGCTTCTGTAAGGATTGAGCAGGGTAATGCGATCATCCATCTGACAGGCACGATCATGCTGGGAGGCGTGTGTGACGCACCGCGCGTCGAGGCACAGATCGAACAGACGGCGCTGCAGTTCTCCACCGTCAGCAATGTGACGGTTTTCGTCAATGACGTGCCGCTAGAGGATGCCCTGTCTTCCCAATAGATCGGGAAATACTTTAAAACAAGAAGCTTTCTCCAAAATGGAGAAGGCTTCTTGTTTTTTACGAATATGCTTCGAAATTACGTGGTTGGATGGCTAACAGTCCGCCGCCGGAGGGCAAGGGCAAACCCCATTAATGCGAGGATACTCACGACTAAAGCGGGGATCAGATACGCCAATTGAATCGGCGCAGAGGATGCGGCGGGCGCAGCCGCAACAACGGGTTCCACAACAGGCTCGGCGACCGTTTCCTTAACAGGCGCGGCGACTTCAGGAACCTTGACCAGGGCTGATTGGACAGTGATCTTATTGGCAGTCAGAGCAGCGCGCAGAACACCGTCCGCTTTGCCGTTGAGGAGGTGCCACTCGTCAGTGGTTTGGAGCGTCTCGCCCTCGAGACGGGCTGTGTAGTGCACATAGGCAGACTGACCCTCGTTCGTCGGGTAGTAGGTCATCTGTATATAGGGAACCATTTTGCCGTCCAGGTTAAGATGAGCCGTGATGTTATACCCTTCTCCCAGTCCTTCAGGCGGTTTGGAGAGGGCTGCCTGGTCAAAGAAGCCAGACTGTTCCAGGTTCATCATGGCGTCGTGATCGTTCAGCGACACCTCGCCTTTGATACCGGGACCGCTGATCGTCAGCAAGCCGAGCTCCTTGGCAAAAACCACAGTAGTGGAGATTGCCAGCAGGGCAGTGATGAAAAATACAAGCAAAATATGTTTATGGACCTTCATTTTAAACGCTCCTTTCGAAACTGGGCGCCACACGTATGGCGGCTTTTGTATATGAGGTACACCAGCGAAGAGGATCAAGTTCCCAGTAGGGCGGGATGGTATCCCGCCCTACTGGGATCTCGCGACAATTTTATAGACTGCGCCACTGTTTCCAATGGCACCCACTCCTGGTGCTTTTGTGAGAAGGTACAACTCACCCCGTTCATCCTCCCCAATTCCTAACAATTGTCCGATTTCGAAGTCTAGTTGAATTTCAGTGATGTCCCATAGACCGGAGCCAAAGCCGGGACGGTAGGCAACAAACAAATGACCGTTGCCGCGCCCCCAATCGCCAAAGACATATCCGTTCTTCAACGCAGGGATGGCTTCGCCGTGATACATCACCCCACCAATAACTGCCGAGAGATCTCCTTCGTGCGTGTAAGCAATGATTGGATCAGACAACCCGTTGGTGGAACAACTTCTCAACGGTTGGTTCCAAGTCTGTGAATTAAAGCAGGCTGTCCCTTCTCGTATTGGCCAACCATAATTCCCGCCCGCCTTCACGAGGCTCACCTCCTCCATCCTTGTCTGACCCACATCC
>DATFHE010000358.1:0-6643 GCA_035248745.1 Anaerolineales bacterium
TTCCTGATGACCACCAGCGCTATTACGGTGGTGCTTTTCCAGTTCTGGGTCTCGCGGATCATCAAGTATCGTCCGCCCTTCCTGATGATGGCGATTGGCACAGTCTTCTATATGATCGGCTTTGCCCTGTTCGGGTTCGTCACCGCCTACTTTTTGTTCGCCCTCAACATCGTAATTATCACCATCGGCGAGATGATCGTCGTCCCCACCAGCCAGTCGATCGCTGCCAATTTCGCCCCCGAAGCCATGCGCGGGCGCTACATGGCGATCTTCGGACTCTCCTGGGCAATCCCCTCCACGGTCGGGCCCGGCGCGGCAGGCTACATTTTGGACAATTACAACCCTAATCTGCTCTGGTACATCGGCGGCGCTTTGTGTGCTCTCTCTGTCGTTGCATATTACGCGCTGCACCTGCGCCTTGGACGCAAGACGGAGTTTGTCCCAGCGAAGGAGGAAGCAACAATATCTCTCCAGGGTACCAGCGATTAAGAACACAGTCCCGCCGAATGGCGGGACTGTTCTTCCCTATCCGCACTCCCAGCGGGAGAGGGCTAATGATGATGCCCGTCACCCTGGTGGACATGTCCGTGTTCCAGCTCTTCGCTGGTGGGCTCTCTCAGCGCTATCACCTTCACGTTGAAATGCAATTCATCCCCGGCCAGCGGATGGTTGAAATTCAGGGTCACATTGTCGCCGTCGACTGCATCGATGCGTGCATAGCGTTGCTGACCCGCGTCGTCTTTTACCGTTAATTCTGCGCCCTCTTCCACCGGAATATCCTGGGGGAAGGCATCACGCGGGACCTGCATAAATGCCTCTTCGTCAAATTCGCCATAGGCATCCGCGGGCTGAATCACGACATCCCTGGTCTCTCCCACCGTCATCCCCATCATTTCACGCTCCAAACCGGAGATAATATTGCCGTGACCGACCAAAAACTCCAGGGGATCCTGCCCTTTCGACGAATCAATTTCCTCGTTATCCACATGCAATGTGTATTCCATGGAAACTACAACATTGTTTTGTACCGAATCTGTGCTCATTTCTATTCCTTTCGATTTACCAGCTTAATGTAGGACACTGGCAAGTCTGAACATTTTACCCGTATTTTGTATAACGAAAGTTCACCTGGTTTCATACGCTTATAATTGAAAGAATGCACTATGACCTCTGCCTCCCCTGGTACTGGGAATACGATATCGATTTTGTGCACATGATCGAACGTGCCTGCCACGAACATGGGCTGACTCTCTGGCAAATCACCCCCGATACCCTGCTTGAGTCTGTTACTGCCCTATACAAAGGCGAAGTGTCATTTCGCGCCATTCTGGACCGTTCGCAGTATGACCCCCGTTTCGAGCCGGTCCATCGCTGGTCACGCCAACATTCTGCCCGGAGAATTAATCCGACAGAAGTCTCCAAATGGTCAGAAGACAAGGCGACGATGCACCTGGAGTTGATCCATGCAGGTCTTCACACACCCTACACAATCCTTCTGCCTCCATTTGTGGAACAGCCCGTCCTGCCTGATTTCGACTTAACTCCTCTGGGCCACCACTTTGTCATCAAGCCATCGAATGAAGGCGGGGGGGAAGGCGTCATCCTGGGCGCGTTCTCCACGGATCAGATCCTGCGTGCCCGGATGCAGTTCCCGGAACAAAAATATCTCATCCAGGCAACTGTCACCCCGCGCACCATTCACGGTCAGCCCGCCTGGTTCCGCGTCTTTTACGCAGCCGGCAAGACCTACCCCTGCTTCTGGCATCCAATGACGCACGTTTTTTCAATGATCACAGCGTACGATGAACACAAGTACGAATTGTCTCCCCTGCACGAGATTACCCGGCGGATCGCATCCATTTGCAAGCTGGATTGGTTCTCTACAGAAATTGCTCTGACTCATCATGA
Organism: Anaerolineales bacterium; assembly: GCA_035248745.1. Lineage (GTDB taxonomy): Bacteria > Chloroflexota > Anaerolineae > Anaerolineales > Villigracilaceae > Defluviilinea. Next base: position 1,909 of record DATFHE010000358.1, read on the forward strand.
ATTCGTTGTGGTGGATTACGTCAATGATGGCATCGACACGCGCGTCCAGTCAAAGGCGGTGGATGGCGTGCCCGATGCCGTGATGGATAGCATCGCAACCCAACTCGTCGGGTTGATCAAAGGAGGAAGCACATGACCAAACCACGCGCCCGCGATCTGGGCATTCCGTTCGAAGGCACACCCGGCACATACAACGCCATTACGGATGTGCCTGGCGTGACTGTGGGATACGCCACTGTGATCGAGGGTCCCTCAGCACGGACCGGCGTGACGATCCTCCACCCGCGCGGGCAAAGGAGTCACGAACCGGTCTTCGCCGCGACCTTTGCCTTCAACGGCAACGGCGAAATGACGGGCGCCGCCTGGGTGGAAGAGGGCGGCATGCTGGAAGGTCCTATTGGCATTACAAACACTCATTCTGTAGGTATCGTACGCGATACAATCATCGACTGGCAGGCGAAAAATAATGCCCTCTACCAAAAGTGGTCCTGCCCCGTCGTGACCGAGACCGCCGACGGATGGCTCAACGATATGAACGGGTTTCACGTCAAAGCGGAGCACGTCTGGTATGCCCTGGACAATGCGAAGGATGGCTCGATCCTCGAGGGAAATGTCGGCGGCGGGACAGGGATGTTGTGCTATGAATTCAAGGGGGGCACAGGGACATCTTCGCGCAAACTGCCTCAGAAGCTAGGCGGATGGACCGTCGGCGCGCTCGTGCAATCTAACTTTGGACGGCGCTACCAGCTCACGGTTGCGGGTGTGCCAGTGGGACAACATCTTAAGGAGGGCGCGCCGTTTTCCAGCGGCGAGAATCCATTCCAGCAGGATGACGGTTCCCTGATCATTATCCTTGCTACCGATGCGCCCTTGCTCCCTCACCAGCTCAAACGACTCGCGAGACGCGCATCGCTCGGAATGGCACGGACAGGCGCGCTCGGCGGCAACGGCAGCGGCGATATCTTCCTGGCGTTCTCCACAGCCAGCACGGGCATCGCAGGGGAATCCATCGCGGGTGTAAAGTATTTGCTGAACGATTACATTGATCCGCTTCTGTTTGCTTCTGCTTATGCATCGGAGGAAGCGATTCTCAATTCGATGATTGCCGGCGAATCGATGACCGGGCACCAGGGTATGTTTGTCGAGGCATTACCCCATGATAAGTTGCGTGAGATAATGAAGCAATATAATCGTTTAGGATAACTTGTAAACACACGCTTGCTTCTCCGTAAAATTTAACGACAGACTATTTGGAAAAGCCTTTGTAGGTCAGGCTGGCTGCCTAGTGCCCTCGCGCAGCACGCTGTAAGGGTGATAAGGGTAGCCTGACTAAAAAACTTGGCGGGTTGAAAATCTGCCCTACGGAATAGATGTACGCAACTTAATCCTCACTCAGGAGTTTTCATGTCAGTTTTCCTTGAAGCCTATGGTTTAGTTAAAAAATACGGTGACTTCACCGCCGTGAAAGGAATATCCTTCGATATCAAAGAAGGAGAAATTTTCAGCCTGCTTGGTCCAAACGGCGCAGGGAAAACCACGACTATCTCTATGCTGTCCACGCTCTATACACCGACCTCAGGGGATGCCAGTATTGGCGGACATTCCATCACAAAGAATCCAATGGCGGTCAAACAGGTTATCGGTGTGATTCCCCAGGAAATTGCCTTGTACGAAGATTTGACGGCAAGAGAGAACTTGATCTTCTGGGGACAAATGTACGGACTCAGCGGCCAGGCGCTCACCAGCCGCGTGGATGAGGTGCTGGAGCAAATCGGCTTGATAGATAAGGCGAAGAACAAGGTCAAAACATATTCAGGCGGCATGAAGCGCCGCGTTAACATCGGTGTCGGATTACTGCACAAGCCGCGTCTGCTGTTCATGGATGAGCCGACTGTCGGCATCGATCCACAGTCACGCCGCGCAATTTTAGATACCGTTAAAGATCTCAACAAAGCAGGAATGACCGTTCTATACACCACGCATTATATGGAAGAGGCGCAGGAGATCTCGGACCGCGTCGGAATTATCGATCACGGTGAATTGATCGCCATCGGTACGCAGAAGGAACTCACCCAGCAGGTGGGGCAGACGGAGACCCTTGTCCTGCACATCGGCGAGAACGAAGACTCCAAGGCTCTGGCAAACTCTCTCGGTGATGTAAAAGATGTGCTCGAAGCCATCGCGGGCAACCAGGAAGTCTCCGTCATTACGTACGAAGCAGAGGCGGTGCTGGCACCGGTGGTTACAATGGCAAACGAACGCGGCATTAAGATCCGCTCTATCGATATCCGTGAGCCGAATCTCGAGGCAGTATTTTTGCAACTTACAGGTAGAGCGCTGCGTGATTGATTAACGTGTCTACCTGTCGACTTAGTTACGGCATACAAGTGAACAGGCACACAAAGAGATTGATATGTTAAAAACCATTCTCATCGGACTCAAAGACCTCAAGCTCATGTTCCGCGACCGCGCTGCGCTGGTCTTCATGCTGCTCGCCCCGTTCCTGCTCACCATTGGCATGGGGTTTGTCACAGGTCGCTTTAGCGGCGGCTCAAGCGGACTTTCGGATATCCCTGTGATCATCGTCAACCTCGACAATGAACAACTGGGCAACGCATTAGCGGACATCTTCTCTTCAGAAGAGCTTGCCAATTTAATGGAACCCGCCGAATCATCCGGCCCCGAAGAGGCTCGCCGTTTAATCGATGAGGATCAGGCTGCTGCGGCGGTCATCATCCCCGAGGGGTTCACACGATCCATCATCCCTGCGGGAGGGACAAGCACTGGAGAAGGATTAATCCAGCCAGGACCTGTGAAGATCGAAGTGTATACAAATCCTTCCCGCCCCTTGAGCGCGGGCGTTGTCAAAGCCATTGTGGATGAATTCGTCTCGCGAGTGGAAGAGGGGCGCATTGCAGGGCTGACTTCCATTTCCGGGTTGATCCAGGCAGGACTGCTGGACCCTCAGAACGCCGAGAGTGAAGCACGCGCCTTATTCCAGAATGGAAATCAAATCGAGAACTCTGCCATTACTCTTAGGACCAATCAGGAAGGCGCGGAAGCTATAGAGTTTGACATCCTCGCTTATATGGCACCGGGAATGGCGCTATTATTCCTGATGTACACGGTATCGTACGGCGGGCGATCCATCCTGGCGGAGCGCTCGCAGGGAACGCTGCCGCGTTTACTGGTATCGCCCACGTCTACGGGGCAGGTGCTCGGCGGGAAGGTGCTGGGAATCTTTCTCACCGGCGCGGCACAGGTCGGCATTTTGATCCTGGCAAGCACAATATTTTTCGGTGTGAAATGGGGTGATACGCTTGGATTAATCGTTCTAATCCTTGCGGCGGTCTTCGGCGCGACGGGCTGGGGCATGTTAATCACAGCGTTAGCCCGCACTCCCGCGCAGATTGCAAGCATCGGTTCGACTCTTATGCTCATCTTCGGCGTTCTCGGCGGGAGCTTTATCGATCTTCAGCAAATGCCGTCGATGCTGTGAACACTTAGCCGAATCACACCAAACGCCTGGGGGCTGGATGGGTTCACCACCCTGGCTCTCGGCGGAACCTTACCCAACCTCGTAGAACCGATCACCGCCTTGCTCATCATGGGTGCGGTATTGTTCGGGATTGCGGTCGTGCTGTTCAATCGTAACGGAATTATGCAAAGGTAGGGACGAGCACTCCCATCCCTGCTTTTACTACAGAGAATTAGTGATGAAAAAGATTTTCGCCATCGCCTGGAAGGACGCCATCGTCCGTTTTGGCAGTGTCTCAGAGCTGCTCTTCTTTATCGTGCTGCCTATTGTATTTACGTTCCTCCTCGCCGGAGGGACGCCTTCCGGAGACGAAGACCCGCGCGTTGTCCTGATGGTATCGGATGAGGCAAACTCTGTCATCTCTCAACAGATGATTGGAGAGCTGGAAACCTCGACAGCGGTCCGCCCGGAGGTCGTTTCGCGCACGGAGGCGCAGAGTCTGTTCGAGGATCGGCGCGCCGATGTAGTACTGTTCATCCCGGCGGGACTTGATCTTGCTTCGCTGCAGAGCGGCTCCGCAGAAGTTGAACTCCTCCAACAGCCGAATAACATGAACGCAACCGTTGCCGAACGCGCTGTGTCCACCGCCATCCGCCGCGTCAGCAGTGCGATCTCCGCAGCACAGAATGCAGTCCAGCAACGAGAGTCGATCCAGCCTTTTGCTTCGGAGGCCGAAAGACAGTCCTATTTCGAGGCATCCCTGGAGCTGGCGCAGACCATTCAGAACGATGCCCCTGAGCGTGTGACCTTAATCGAAGGAGTTACCGAAGATCAGGTGGAGTATGATCCGCGCGCAAATACGTCTGCCGGGCAATTGATCACGTGGGTGTTCATCCCACTGTTTGGAATTTCGGCATTGTTTGCCTACGAACGGCAGCAAGGGACCCTGCGCCGCCTGCTCACCACGCCAGCCACCAAGGTAACGTTTTTACTGGGCACGATCTTCGGTCAGGTGGTGATGGCGCTCGTGCAAATGCTCCTGCTTGTGGGATTCGGAGTCCTGGTGATGAAACTGGGTTGGGGACGTGAGCCATTGGCGTTGTTCGTCATCCTATTGACCTCCGCCCTCGCCGCCGCGGCGTTTGGAACCACGATGGGCACCTTTATTAAAACCGAAGGTCAGGCAAGCGGATTGAGCGTTATGTTCGGCATGGTCTTCGCGTTGATGGGTGGCTGCTGGTATCCGCTGGAACTATT
>DATFHE010000359.1:0-3239 GCA_035248745.1 Anaerolineales bacterium
ATCCAGATTCGTGCCGAATCATTACAAAGTTGTCACGTATTGCGTCTTGCACTGCCCCCGTGGCATAGGTATACTACGGAGTGCCGCATAATAAAGGGAATTGAAGTATTCGGTCAGGCGTATAACGCGATCGAAAGTTTATTACTTATCAATGAGACAGGCGGTAGAATGACTATGCAGCCGGAAAAAATCGGGATTTACGAAGTGAAATCAGAGTTGGGGCGCGGGGGGATGGCAACCGTTTACCGGGCGTATGACCCTCGATTCGAACGTGAAGTTGCCGTGAAAGTCCTGCCACACGAACTCCTTCATGCCGATCCCCAATTCCGGCTGCGGTTCGAGCGCGAGGCGAAGATCGTTGCGCAACTTGAGCATTCGGCAATCGTTCCCGTATATGATGTAGGCGAGTCAGAGGGTCAGCCTTATTTTGTTATGCGCTATATGAATGGGGGTTCCCTCTCCGAACGGATCAAGACGGGAGTTTTTACCATTGACGAAGCGATCCAAATTCTGGGAGCGATCGCGCCCGGTCTGGACGAAGCGCATTCTAAGGGGATTGTCCATCGTGACATCAAGCCCAGCAACATCCTGTTCGATAAACGCGGCAACCCTTATATTTCTGACTTTGGCATTGCCAAACTCTCCCAGGCACAGTCTGGCAACGTGACTGGCAGCGCCATTATTGGCACGCCTGCCTATATGGCGCCTGAACAGGCGCAGGGCACCGAGGTAGATGGGCGCGCCGATATCTATGCGCTTGGCATTATCCTCTTCGAAATGTTGACGGGCAAACAGCCTTATGAGGCAGATACGCCGATGGCTGTTGCCATTAAGCACATTACAGACCCCGTCCCTCAGATCCGGCAGACCAACCCCAAACTCCCGGAAGGCATGGAAACGATCATTCAGAAGGCGATGGCAAAGAATAAAGACAATCGTTTTTCCAGCGCCGTCGAAATGACGAATGCCTTGCGTGAAGTGGCTCGCAACATCACAACCAAATTACAGGCTGCGCCGGCCCTCGTGAGCAGTCCTCCAGCAGTTGTACCCTCCGTTCAGGCTGATGCAGCGCTGCCCCCGAAACGAGCATTCAACGCGCTTTTCGTCATTGTTCCCATTGTTGCGGTGGCGGCGCTGGCGGGAGGAATCTTCCTGTTTAACGGGACAAGAACTCCAACAGAGACACCGGCACTCATTAGCACATCTACCCCTGTTCCTCAAGCTACAGAAACAACGCCGCCTGTGCGTGAAACGACAGTCGTCCCGATCGTGATGGAATCCACCAGTACGGACACAGCGGTTTCCCCGACCGAAACCGTGACGCAAACACAACCCCCCTCTATTCCGGTCCGCGGCGGGGCGGATAAGATCGCTTTTGTCGCGAACAAGGATATCTGGCTGGCAAACCTGGATGGCTCTGAGCTGACCCAGCTCACTGCGGACGGCGGTCTTAAGAATGACCTGCAGTGGCTGCCAGATGGCGACACGCTGATTTTCATCAGCGGCTTGACCGTAAAATCCTACAACGTCAGAACCGGTGTGGAGGACATTGTCACCAATTTTCCCTCTGCTTCTTCCCTGAATGTGTTCCGTGTTTCGCATGATGGCAAGCAGGTGATGATCGCGGTGAATAATGAGATTTTCGTTGTGCCGTTTGATTTCGAGACGATGAAGAGCGTGAGTAAAAAGAGTGATTTGCTCGCGCTGGACCATTGTATTATTCCTGAAGGAAAAACCAAGTCGGCGCTGGTTGTGAAGGAAGCTCGCTGGGCAGCAGACGATAGCCTGGTGGCATGGCTGTTTAAGGGACCTACGGGCACCGATCTGGTCAGTGTGTTAAACATTCAGGATTGTACGCCAGCGACAATTGATACTCTTGACACCTTCCCCGCCAATCGCTTCGACCCACCGGGCTTCCAGGGCGGACTTATGCTTGATTTTGACTGGGATGGTTCCGAGCAATTTATTTTCCATACGGCGAGGCGAAATAATGGCTGGGGGGAGCTTCACATCTATAACTGGCAAACACACAAGCCAACCCTTATGGTAAACCCGATTGAAAAACGATGCTGTTACCGCGATGCACGCTGGAGCCCGGATGGCTCTTATCTGCTCTTTGCCTTTCAGGATGAAGGTCTTGCGGATGCAACACAAACCGTCTTATATTACGTGCCGTTCGGGGACATTGTAGCGGGAGCAAATCTCACGCCTATCTCACTGCCTGAAGGTTTCTTCCAGAATCCCAGGGAAGCGCCGCAGCCAGCATTGCGACCTGCACAATAACTAAAATTCTGAACGCTTGAGCGTCACTGCTTCAGAATTTTTTTAACCAGACCAGGACCTGTATACACTAATCCCGTGTAGACCTGGATGAGAGTTGCGCCCAACTCCAAACGCCGTTCTGCATCTTCCGGATTCATGATCCCACCCACACTCACGATGGGGACTCTTCCATTCACGTGTTTGACCACCTGACATAAGACCGATTCACTCCTCCGGCGCAGCGGGCTTCCGCTTAATCCACCCGACTCTTCCCAATGCGTTGAGCGGAGCCCTTCGCGCGCGAGCGTTGTATTCGTCACAATCATGCCATCCATGTGAGAGTTGAGGATGACGTCCACAGCCTCATCCAATTCTTTTTCACTGAGATCCGGCGCGAGCTTTACGAGGAGCGGCAGGCGCTTGTTCAAGTTCTTCTCTTCCATTTGACGCTGGGCATGAAGCTGCGCTAACAATCCCTGCAGGGCAGCACGTCCCTGCAACTGCCGCAAGCCAACCGTATTCGGTGAGCTGATGTTAATCGTCAGATAGTCTGCATAGGGCGCGAAGCATTGTAGTAACTCGAGATAATCCAGGACAGCTTCTTCGTTTGGCGTATCTTTGTTTTTGCCCAGGTTAATGCCGAGGATCACATCTCCTTTTTGGATGACCTTCTGTGTATTCTTTTTCAAACGTGGGAGGAGTTTTTCAGCAACACCGTTTCGCAGAGAAGGATTGAGCTGCTTTTGCCCAAATTCCGAACCGAGGCTTGGAAAGCCCATGCGATTGATCACAGCTTCATCTTCCGGAAGGCGGAACACCCTCGGGCGCGGATTACCGGGCTGAGGCTTGGGCGTGACCGTCCCCACTTCCAGATGACCAAAACCAAGCGTGCTGAGTCCGCGAATTGCCAGCGCGTTCTTATCGTACCCTGCCGCCAGACCAATAGGGTTTTTGAAGGTCAGCCCAAATGCCTGCAC
>DATFHE010000360.1:0-5695 GCA_035248745.1 Anaerolineales bacterium
ATTCACACAATCATCCTGTCCCAAACTGACGGTCCCCCGCATCACCCAGCCCGGGCACGATGTACGCGCGTTCGTTGAGATGATCGTCGATCGCGCCGATATGGATATCAATCTGAGGATGGGCGGTTTGCATGGCTCTGACCCCCTCGGGTGCAGCGATCAGCCCGACGTATTTGATTCTCTTGACGCCCCACTTTTTGAGAATCTCTGCGGTGGCTGTTGCCGAGCCTCCTGTCGCAAGCATGGGATCGAGAATCAAGCAAACGGAAACGCGCGGTTCCAGCGGAAGTTTGTTGTAATATTCCACAGGGCGTAGCGTATGTTCATCTCTGTAGAGACCAATGTGCCAGACCTCTGCGCTCGGCATCAGCCCCCAGACTCCCTCCACCATGCCCAACCCCGCACGCAGGATCGGAACGAGTCCGATCTTTTCCTGCAATTCCGTGCCCGTCATTTTCGCTAGAGGTGTTTCGAGCTCGCGCGATGTAACTGTTAGGTCCGCAGTGGCTTCATACGCTAACAGTGCAGCGATCTCACGCACCAGCTCACGGAATTTTTTCGGCTCTGTATTTTTATCTCGCAGACGGGAAAGCTTGTGCTGGACAAGCGGGTGCGTGGAGGCATAGACATTAGACATGGCATTCTCCAAAACGGGGGATTTGCTTGATTATAGCCCCAATCCGACGACCACAATCCTTTATAGAGTTGGGAGCGGTAACACCCTGCGCGTGCATTCGTTAAACAAAGCACCGGGGAAGAAGCTTTTTGTCCATCGAAATGCTAGGTTCTGAAAGGAGAAAATCAAATGACGCAGGATCAGGATAACGAATATAGATGCGAGGAATGTGGGGCAACCTTTGAAAGCCAGGTGGAGTGGGAGCAGCATAACCGCAAAATCCATTCCCGCTACACGTGCGAGAATTGTCGTGAACACTTCGATGCCCCGGAAGAGTTTGAAGCTCACAACTTCAAAATGCACCCCGAACTTCAAAAAATCCAGCGCTAGTAAACCAGTTGGAATACTGTAAGTGCTCAGGCTCTCTTACTTCTTTTGAGTGTTTCGTGAAGCCTGAAAATAAATATAGAATTAGGAAAACTGTCACAATCAAAGCAAGATAGTACAATCCATTGAAATGGCACATCCTCAAACGGTTGCCTTGGCGACCGTTTTTGTGTGTCTGGATCTCATGAGCAGGAGACTGCGGGGATATACCCCGGTAGAGTACATGCAGCTCAACCCTTCCACCCAACCTCTCATCGAAATGCGCAAAGTGGTCAAGGTCTATGCCACGGCAGCAGGTGAGTTCCACGCGCTGAAAGGGATTAACCTACAGGTAGTAAAGGGTGAGTTTGTGGGTGTCGTTGGCAAATCGGGCGCGGGGAAATCCACGCTCATGAATATGCTCACCGGGGTGGATCACTTAACCTCCGGGGAAGTCCTTGTGAATACGAACGGTTCTCTGCTCTCCATCCACAAAATGAAAGAGGATGAGATGGCATACTGGCGCGGGCGCACGCTGGGCGTCGTGTACCAGTCCTTCCAGTTGCTGCCCATGCTTACGCTGGTCGAAAATATCATGTTGCCCATGGATCTCTCGGGGACGTTCCACTCGAAGAGATCGCGTGCACGCGCCCTCGAATTGCTCCGCCTTGTGGAAATCGAAAGTCACGCGGATAAATATCCCTCGCAGATTTCCGGCGGACAGCAGCAGCGTGTTGCCATTGCGCGGGCGCTGGCAAACGACCCTCCCATCCTTGTCGCTGATGAACCGACCGGCAGCCTGGATTCGGTGACTGCGGAACATATTTTTGAAGTGTTCGAGCATCTTGTTTCCGATCAGGGAAAAACCATCATTATGGTGACCCATGATAAGTCCCTGGCGCCGCGCTTCACGCTCACCTACGAGATCACGGATGGGGAATTAAGGTCACTGCCTGAAGCAGATATTGCGACGGGGAAAGAGGAAGTAGATGCGTCCTTCGCTCCCTAAGCAAGCTATCCACCAGCCTATGTCCGTGCCGGAGGCGATGATCGACATGCGTGGCATCATTAAGACGTTCCAGAACGCTGCAGGGCAAGTGACGGTCCTGAAAGGCATCGACCTGACAATTTATCGCGGCGAATTTGTGTCGCTGGTCGGTAAATCGGGCAGTGGGAAATCCACGCTGTTGAATATGATCACGGGCATCGACCATCCTACGCAGGGACGCATGGTAATCGGGGGCACGGATATTTATACAGGTGTGACGGAGAGTCAGCGCTCCCGCTGGCGCGGCAGGAATCTGGGGATTGTCTTTCAATTCTTTCAACTGCTCCCCATGCTGACGCTGCTCGAGAACGTGATGCTCTCAATGGATTTTGCGGAGATGTACGAATTTGAAGAGCGCCCCCAGCGCGCGGTGGAGATGCTCAGGCTGGTCGGTTTGGAAACACTCGCTACCAAATTACCGGCTCTAGTTTCCACAGGGCAGCAGCAACTTGCTGCGATCGCGCGTGCGATGGCTTGCGACCCGCCTCTGTTGGTCGCGGATGAGCCAACAGGGAATTTAGACTCGAAATCGGCGAACACCATCATTGATTTATTTGAGGAACTCTCACGCCGCGGCAAGACCATACTCATGGTCACACATGATCCGTCATTGACTTCTCGTACCACACGCAACCTCACCATTGCGGATGGACTGATCGTTGGAGATAGCCGAAGATCGTACATCGAATTCGAAATCGGAAATAAATGAAACCTCGCTGGCGTAAAGTCCTTCATGATCTATGGGATAACAAGGCGCGCACACTGCTAGTCGTCCTCTCCATTGCAGTGGGTGTGTTTTCCATTGGCATGATCGCGGGCGCGTATCAAATCATTTCCAACGACATGAGCGTCTCCTATTCAGCGAATAAGCCCGCTAACGTGGAACTGCGCATGACCGACTTTGAAGAAGAGACGCTGGAGATGATCCGAAACCAGCGCGGTGTGCAGGATGCGGAAGGTCGGCGGGTGTTCAATATACGCGTGCGCGTGCCCGGTACCGAAAAATGGACCACCCTGGACATGATCGCCTTCGAGGATTTCGAGAAGAACGCGATCAATCTGCTGATTCCCGTCGAGGGGCAGATCAAGCCGGAGAAACGCGAAGTCCTGCTGGAGCAGGATGTACTTCAGCACATGGATACAGGCACAGGGGAATTGCTTGAGTTCCAGCTCCCGGATGGCTCCACCAGGACTCTACCCGTCACTGGCATCGTTCAGGATACCGCAGCGAGCGCGGGAGATTTCCTGGCATCTCCCTCTGCCTATATCACGATGGACACCCTGCAAGCGCTGGGACAGCCCCGTTCCTTTAACCGCGCCCTCGTAATTGTCTCAGAAGGTGGCGATGACATTTTTCACATCCGCGACATGGGCGCGAAATTAAAGGACAAAGTGGAGAAAAACGGGAGCATTGTTGTTCGTTTGCGTTTTTCTGAAACACACGAACATCCATTGGCGGATACGATCAATGCGATTCTGGGAATCCTCATGGCATTAGGAATCCTGATTGTGTTCCTATCCAGTTCCCTGATCGCGAACACTCTCAATGCATTGTTAACTCAGCATCTTCGCTATATCGGTGTCATCAAACTGGTCGGGGGGCAACGAAGTCAGGTCTTTTTTATGTATCTCACTCTTATCATGGCGTTTGGACTCCTGGCACTGCTGATTGCAATTCCACTCGGCGGGCAGGGCGCCTATGGACTGGCGTTGTTCCTAGCTGGTGAGCTGAATTTTAATTTGCTGGGGTATCGTATTGTTCCTGTAGCGTTAGTCGTGCAGATTCTAGTAGGTCTGCTTGTTCCTCTCATTGCAGGCTTTATCCCTGTCATCAATGGCTCGCGCATTACCGTGATGCGCGCCCTGAGTGGAGGATTGGCTGGGGACGAGGTCAAGGTTGGAGAGGAGGAGCGACTTCCCCGGTTCGATTGGATCCGGGTCAAGGCGGCGCGTATTCTGGCAAGACGTGGACTCCGTATCCCACGCCCGTTTGTGATTTCCCTGCGCAACACCTTTCGACGCAAGAGCCGCCTGGCATTAACCCTGTTCACGCTTACGATGGGCGGCGCAATCTTTATCGCTGTGTTCAATGTGCGCGTCACGTTGCATGAGTATATGGATCAGATCGGGAATTATTTTGTCGCGGACGTCTCGCTCGATTTTGAGCGGCCCTATCGTTTGCTTGAGATCGAACAAAAGGTACAGACCATTAGCGGTATCCAACGTGTGGAGGGCTGGCAGTTCGTCAGCGGGGAGGTGCTGGATGAAAAGGATCAGGTACTCGAAAATATCAACATATTTGGTCCCCCGGCAGATAGCCAGTTGATTGAGCCGATCCTGGTTGCGGGGCGCTGGATTCGAGCGGATGACGTCCGTAGGCTGGCGGTCAGCGAAGGTGCACTTCAATACTTTCCTCGTCTAAAACCAGGCGACCCAATCCAGCTGAAAATCGATGGGCGCGAGGAAACCTGGGAAGTAGTTGGCATTTTCAAATTTGTGGACCGTGAAGGGGTGCTGGCATATGCGCCGTATGAATATATTTCGCGGGTGAATCATCTTGTCAACCGCGCCTATTCCTTCCGCCTCGTCACAGAGCAGCATGACCGCCCCTATCAGGACGCAAAAGCAGAAGTGCTGGACAAATACTTCCGAGACCTGGGGTTCAAGGTGCGGATCGCTGAAGCCGGGCGCGCCTCCCTCGATACCGCCGTCGAAAGCCTGGACACCCTGGTGGTGTTCCTGCTCATCATGGCGATTCTGACGGCGGTCGTTGGTTCGATGGGCTTGACGGGCACGATGGGGATGAATGTGTTGGAGCGTACGCGTGAGATCGGGATCATGCGGGCGATCGGTGCCGATGACCGCGCTGTCATGCGGACCGTCATCGCGGAAGGCGTTTTTATCGGCATGATTTCGTTTGGGTTGGCAGTCGTTCTTTCCATACCGTTCACGTATCTGCTTTCGACCATTGTGAGCCTGGCAGTGTTCCAGACTCCGATTGATGTTGTATTCACTTATACCGGGTATGCCATCTGGCTGGGGTTAGTCCTGGCTTTATCTGCTCTGGCAAGTATCTTGCCGGCGCGTAACGCGGCGCGGCTTACCATTCGAGAAGTTCTGGCGTACGAGTAGGTAAAGAAAAATGGGGTCAGACCTCTTGCCAAGGGATCCTGAAATCATCAGGAGTGAATGAGTAAATAATTAGAAAACGTGAATTAGGGGAATCACCTATTGTATTTTAGATTTTTTTGCGCGATAATAAAATCCACTCGGAAAAAAAGCAAACCTATGAGAAATCTAGGGACGCAAAGTTATGGGTCTTAAGTTCGTTATGAATAATAATGAAACAGACCGCCAGACTGCCGACAATAGCAAAACCGCCGAAAGACGGTGACGCAAAGCCAGGTATCTAAAACTAGTAATGCAAATATGTACTGCTAGTCATGACCGACCAGCTAACCGAAAAGCAAAACTACGGAAACGTAGTGACGCAAAGTCATGGGTCTAAAGTCGGTAGACAAAGACCGCCAGACTGCCAACGAGTAAACAGCAGGGATGACGTAAGTTGTCATCCCTGCTCAATTTAAATGGTCTGGGCCACTGAACGAGAATTACCTGCTTAAAGGTAGATTGCTTCGGGCTTACACCCTCGCAATGACGTTGGA
>DATFHE010000361.1:0-4590 GCA_035248745.1 Anaerolineales bacterium
AATGTTCATCCTGCCAAGGCGGGCGGCATCGTTGGGATGAATCACCTGCACGTGCTCAATCCGGTGCCGGAGCGTAGGTAAATGATTTTCACGTTCATACGTGCGCAGCTGCTCATACGCGTTGAGCACTTCGTGGTTAGCGCGATCGCCAATGGCATGGACCGTCAGACCCAGACCGATTTGCGCGGCTTTTCGTCCGTGCTCGAAAAGCTCCTCGCCATCCATGTTGAGAATGCCGCGATTATCGTCTTCACCGATATAGGGCTGGAACATTGCAGCCGTGTGCGGACCAAGAGCACCATCCATAAAAACTTTGATGGAGCCAATGCGTAACCAATCATCGCCAAAGCCACCACGCAGACCGAGCTCGTATGCCTGATCCAGCAGTTCCACCGGGATATTCTTGAGCACGCGCAGTTTGAGTTTTCCCTGTGTGTGGAGTTGCTGGAGTGCCATAAAGGAATCGCGGCGGTCAAAATCATGGACGCCGGTGAGCCCCATCCTCCACAAGATGGATTGCGCTTTTTCCATGGCATTCGCGATGTCGATGATGGTCGGTTCGGGAATCACCTCTCCGACCAATTCCATTGCGGTTTCCAGCAGGATGCCGGTGGCATTGCCTTTGTCATCACGCTGGATTTGTCCGTTTTGCGGATGAGGCGTTTGCGAAGTGATCTTCGCCAGTTTCAGCGCGGCGGTGTTTGCCCAGGCGGCATGTAACGATTTCGCCGTAAGATACACTGGATGGTTCGGTGCGATGGCGTCCAATTCCGCAGAAGTGGGCCAGGTTCCCCAGACATTTTGATTCCATCCGTGCCCCAGAATCCATTCATCAGGTTTTGCCTGCCGTACGCGTTCTTCCACCCGGCGCAGACATTCCTCTTTCGTTTCTGTTTCGCAATCGATCTTTTGCAAACTTAATGCATAGTTTTTCAAATGCAGGTGAGCATCGGTCAGACCGGGCAGTAGGACGCGCCCTTCCATGTCCTGCTTTTCTGCATTCGGATACTGCGTCAGGAGGCTATTTGCTTCGCCCACAGCGACGACTCGCTCACGGTCGATGACGATTGCCGACCCAACAGGATTCGATGGGTCCTGTGTATGAATGTAGGCGTTGTAAAGAAGCTTCATGTTATGTCAATTTTTCCAGCAGGGAGTCTAATTCTTCATCCGAATAATAGTAAATGGTGACAGTGCCACCCTTTTTGCCATGCTTGAGAGAGACCTTCGTCCCAAGACTGGAACGCAACCGACGTTCGACGTCGGTTACCTCCGCGCCGATGCTTGACCTTCTTTTATGCACAGGTTTTTGCCCTGTATACTTCCTCGCCAGAGCTTCCGTCTGACGGACGCTCAGATCAAGATTGATCACCTGGTTCAATAAGGTCTCCTGCGCCTTTGCCGTACTCAACGCGAGCAGGGCACGCGCATGACCCTCGGTAATTTTTCTATCCACCAAGGCTTGTTTCACCATTGGCGAGGCATCGAGCAGGCGCAGTGTATTTGTTACAGCGAC
This sequence comes from Anaerolineales bacterium, assembly GCA_035248745.1. Taxonomy (GTDB): domain Bacteria; phylum Chloroflexota; class Anaerolineae; order Anaerolineales; family Villigracilaceae; genus Defluviilinea. Next base: position 1,517 of record DATFHE010000361.1, read on the forward strand.
ACGACTTTTCCCTACGCGTGAGGCAATTGTCTCATGCGAGAGTTTGAATTCCCTGGCAAGGTGCTGGTACGCTTCCGCTTCTTCGAGGGCGTTCAAGTCTGCCCGCTGGACGTTTTCGATCAACGCCAGTTCCAGCAGTTGTTGATCTGTAGCATGGCGAATCACGACCGGGACGGTTTTCAACCCAGCTTTGCGCGCAGCCTGTAAGCGGCGTTCCCCGGCGATGAGTGTGAACATCCCATTTTTACCTGGCGAAACGACAAGTGGCTGGATCACCCCATGCTCCCGGATAGAAGCAGCCAGAGTTTCCAACTCCTCAAAATCAAAATGCTCGCGCGGTTGGCGCGGGTTACGCTGAATCGATTCGACAGGAACGTGTGTGGTACCACCCTCCGTGCCGGTTGCTTTCTGACCGGTGGGGATGAGAGCATCGAGTCCTTTGCCGAGGCCGGAACGTGGGGGCATGAACGAATCTCCTTACCATTGATATAGCAGCAGGCAGCCGCCCGCTGCTACGCGTTAGCTAACAGGAACTCCATCGCCCTGCAGCAATTCCTTTGCCAGCGTTTCATAGGAACGCGCGCCAACAGATGTTGGAGCATACAGAGAAATTGGCAAACCATACGAGGGTGCCTCTGCCAGACGAATGCTGCGCGGCACGATGCTGTCGAAGACAAGCCCGGGGAAGTGATTCTTGACTTCTTTCACCACATCGGTGGAGAGATTTGTGCGCGGGTCGAACATCGTCAGGATCACACCGCGGACGCGCAAGCCAGGGAAAAGCGAAGACCGGACGCGCTCGATCGTTCGCGTCAACTGACCCAGCCCCTCCAGGGCAAGATACTCACATTGTACGGGGACCAGTACACCGTCTCTTGCCGCCACGAGTCCATTGACCGTGAGGATGCCAAGCGAGGGCGGACAATCGATCAGGATATAGTCATATTTTCCATCGAGTGCTCCGAGCGCGTTTTTGAGACGGAATTCACGTCCCTCCTCTTCGACGAGCTCGATCTCCGCCCCCGCGAGCGAGGGTGAGGATGGGAGCAGCGAGAGCTTGAGGCGCTCATTATAAAGAATCGAAGAAACGGGAATATCTGTATAGAGTAATGCATCATACGTGCTGCCCTGCACGGTGTATTTATCCACCCCGAGGCAGGACGTGGCATTTGCCTGCGGATCGAGATCCACGACGAGCACTTGTTGGCCCATTTGTGCAAGGTATGCCCCGAGGTTGATGGCAGTGGTCGTTTTGCCAACCCCGCCTTTTTGGTTGACGAGAGTATAGATGCGAGTCATGGAGTTTATGTTGGAGTCAAAGTCTCCGGACTTTGAATATCAGCTACAGGTCCCTCTTCAGGGATGCTTCGCGAAGTCGCTGAATTCATGGCGTTCAGGGCAGTATTTCAATCATGCATACTGCAACTTCACCATCTGTGGCGATGCCTTCCAGGCCAGGACGCGTCACAGAACAGGAGGCGAGCATCGTTGCGAAACGCATTGACTCCCAGGGATCATGTGTATTCAGTAGACGATAAAAAAACGCCGCAGCAAAGACGTCTCCCGCTCCGGTGGCATCCACTTCTGTTACCCTGGGAGCGCGAAAACGACGGCGGTCTCCGTTCCAATACAACACGGCGCCTGCGGCACTTTCGGTCACAACCAGCACACGTGTCTGCTGCGCCATGTGTTCGATCAACTCATCGTCCCCATTTACATCCTCACGGCTGATCACAACGGCGCCAGCGCGAGACAGCGCGATCTCTGCAGCGCTCCATTCCCCGCGCGAGACACGGCATTCGGAGTCCCATTTGCGCATCCAGCCCTGTGGCGTAAGACCGAGCAACGCAGGAGAAAAACTGTCCGGCAGAACCGAGTCGACTTCGTTTGCAATCGGTCCAATATGGATAATGGAGGCGCGTCGCCATAGTTCTGGCACCAGACTGAGATCGATGCGCCTTGCCTGTGCACGCAGATATTGGATACGTCCACTCGTTGTATAAATGTTTTCAAATGTAGTGCTGTTCGGAGATTCAAGCGAGATCACAGGAATGTCCCCCAACTGTGCAAGGGATGTCTCGGGTCCCGATGCAGTGATAATCCCCACACGTAAGCCTAATGCCTGCGCCGTCAAAGCGGAGTAGGCAGCCGTCCCGCCCAAACGCCAACCATCAGGCGTCAGGTCATGGGCGACATGACCGATTACAAGATAATCCACCGGCTCCACAACGGCAAGATTGGACATGCGTGAATTATACCGTGATAAAACGGTCGGAGCGATATACGCTCCGACCGAATTCAACTTTCTTTGGGAAGAATCATCACCTTCCGATACGGCTCTTCGCCGGTACTTTCTGTCTTTACGGCCGGGTGATCGCGCAGGGCAATATGAATGATACGGCGCTCGCCAGCGGGCATGGGCTCGAGGGTCTGGCGGCGCCCACTTTTAGTAACCTGGTCTGCCATGCGCTTTGCCATCTGGATCAACTGCTTTTCGCGGCGGTCGCGATAGCCTTCCACATCTACGGTGAGCTGGACGAACTGCTGCCCTTCCTTACCGACGATCAGTGAAGCAATATACTGAAAGGCACTCAGCGTTTCAGAGCGCCGCCCGATCAGGACGCTCAGGTCGTTGCCGCGGATATCCACGTGGATGTTCCGACGACCATCCCTCTCTGCCGCGCCGTAATGCGCAGACACCTGCGCCTGAAGGTTGAGCAAATGAAGGAGCTTCGAAACGACAGCTTCCGTCCGGTCAAGGAGGTCATCGTGTTCGGGCTGGACTTCCGCGTCCCGGCTCAAAGGAGAGGATGAAACAGGAGACGGCTCCGGTTTTTTCTCTACACGCTGTTCTTCCGGTGTAATCACCGGCGCTGGCTCTGCTCTAACAGCCACTTCACCTGTTCCAGGAGGAGGATTCACCGTCAGACGGACGCGCACCTGTGTCTTTCCCAGTCCGAAGAAGCCTTTTGTGCCGGCGTCCAGCACTTCCACGCTGACGGCATCTGCTGTGAGCCCCAGTTCCGCGAGTCCCTGCGCAATGGCTTCCTCAACTGTAGGTGCAATGATCTCCA
>DATFHE010000362.1:0-4496 GCA_035248745.1 Anaerolineales bacterium
ATTCCACTCAAACGTCCTGCCCGAACCGAAGAGCTCGCCCTCACGCTCGAATTTTTGTGGAAGAACGAGTATATTACCGGGCAGACTATTGTCGTGGATGGCGGATATTCATTGGTGTAGCAAAACCCTAAAGTCTGACTCCAGGAGGTGAATGGATGTCTGAAATCATCGAACTGGCTGAAAAATTGAAATCCGAAGGTGACAAATTTGTCTCCATCTTCAATGGACTCACAGACGATCAATGGAATCAGCAAGTCTATACGGAAGGCACCACCTGGACAATTCGCAATGTGCTTTCCCACTTTGTCACTTCAGAGCGCGGGCTGCTCAAACTCTTCGAGCAAATCCGGCAAGGCGGCCCCGGCGCAGCAGATGATTTTTCAATCGAGCGGTACAATGCTGCCATGCAGGCACGGACGAAGGAAGCGACGCAGCAGGAATTAATTGAACAATACAAAGAAGTCCGCGCCAATGCAATCCAGTGGGTTTCCAGCTTAACCGAGTCGGATCTGGAAATTACCGGCCGGCATCCATACCTGGGATATACGGCAATTCGAGATATGATCAAGATGTTATACATTCACAACCTGGATCATTACCGGGATGTGAAGAAAGCACTAAAGTAAATACGTGCACTGGTAGACAGATAAACACAAAACGCGCAGCACCAATCAGGATCAAACTACCGTACTATGAATCTCCCTCCCTTCAAACTCGAACGTTTTTTTGCCAAGTATGAATTCAACACCGAATACCTGCTCTGTTCCTCCGACTGTGAAGCCATGTCTGTGGCAGAATTGCTGGCTTTGGAAGAAGGGGCTTCGCAAAAGTTTCAGGAAGTCTGGCTGGGCTATACCGAATCGCAGGGCAGTCCTTCTCTGCGGGCGGAGATTTGTAAATTGTACGAAACGATACAGCCAGAAGATATTCTGGTGCACACGGGCGCGCAGGAAGCCATTTTCCTCTTTATGTTCACTGCGTTCAAGGAATACGACCATGTCATAGTGCATTCGCCTGCTTATCAATCCCTGGCAGAGGTCGCCCGCGCCGCAGGCTGTGACGTGAGCCCGTGGCGGGCACGCGAAGAACATGAATGGTCGCTCGACCTGGACGAACTGCGCCATCTCATGCGGACAAATACCAAAGCGATCATCATCAACACACCACATAACCCAACCGGATACTTAATGTCACGTCAGGATTATGAAGCGCTGCATGCATTCGCGAAAACAAACAAACTGCTGTTATTTTCCGACGAGGTCTATCGCGAGTCTGAGTACGATCCTGCAGCTCGACTGCCCGCTGCCTGTGACCAGGGGGAGTATGCGGTCTCGCTGGGCGTTACATCCAAGACCTATGGACTTGCCGGTTTGCGCATTGGGTGGATTGCGACGAAGAACAAGAAGATCTACGAAAAGATGGCGTCCCTCAAAGACTACACTACGATCTGCAACTCTGCGCCAAGTGAATTCCTGGCGGAGGTGGCGATGCGAAACCGGCACAAGCTTATGGAGCGGAATCTCAATATTATCCAGAAAAATCTGGAAGTGATTGATGATCTTTTTGCCCGCTACAATGACCTATTCTCATGGGTTCGCCCCCAGGCTGGCTCGATGGCATTCCCGCGTTACCTGGGTGGAGATGTGGAAAGATTCTGTGATGAGTTAGTGAAACAAGCAGGCGTGTTGCTTTTGCCCGGTTCAGTGTACGATGATTCGCGCAACCATTTCCGTCTGGGCCTGGGAAGAAAGAACCTGCCGCAAGCCGTGGAACGGTTGGAAAAATTTCTGGCCGGGTAAAATTTATTCAGAACATCCTAATCGAAAACTATAAATCGGAAATCGTACCTTGAGAAATCTTCTCCGCCTTACTCGCCCTCTCCACCTTCTCCTCGCCGCCCTGACGTTTTTTCTGGGCGCGAGCATTGCTAATTATCTGGGTGAGCCCTTCCGCGCCGACTCATTCTGGTTGGGTCTGATCGCAGTCCTTTTGGCGCAGGCAAGCATGAATCTGTTGGCAGAGGTCTTCCGTCCGGCGAATGAAGCGATCATCAAAGGCGAGAACCGCAAAGATCGCCTCCTATTGACTAACAATGCGCTCTATATTTCGATTGCCGCGCTGACAGCCAATGTCCTGATCGCATTTGTTCTATTTAATAATCACCTTTCGACTTCCGCATTCTTTTTTCTCTTGCTGTCACTGCTTCTTACCGTTGCCTATGCCATTCCTCCGCTCCGGTTTGTCAACCGCGGCTTCGGGGAATTCGTTCTTGCGGCACACCTTGCGTACGTTATCCCTTCGATCGGATATATTCTCCAATCTGATGAAACCCATCGCTTTCTGCTGATCAGCATCCCGTTGACCTTTCTTGCGTTTGCCTACTTCATTGTTATGGATTTTCCCGCCTTTGCAGCGGATCACAAATATAACCGCGGGACCCTGCTCACGCGTCTGGGTTGGAAACGCGCGATTCCTCTACATCATCTGTTTGTGTTGCTTGCCTACCTGCTCCTTTTAGCAGCTCCCATTTTTGGGCTTTCGCTTTCCCTGATCTGGCCCGCCTTTCTGACTCTGCCTTTCGCCCTCTTTCAAATTTCCCAGCTCCAAAACCTTTCTCTGGGTGCACCCACGAACTGGACTCTTCTTACCGCGACAGCACTCTCGGTATTTGGACTCACCGCTTACTTCTTAAGCCTCACATTTTGGCTTCGCTAAAAATTTCCAGCCTCTCCTTCTCAAACTCCTAATATGCCTGAATTCTTAACTCTGCTTCCTCCAGAAGAAGCCCGTGCTCTCCTCCTTTCTTATATCATCCAACCTATTACCGGTTCTGAACGAATTGACGTTTCCTCCGCCCTGGGACGCGTTGTTGCGGAAGATATTATTGCTCCACATCCACTTCCGGACTTTCACCGATCCACAGTAGATGGGTATGCGACGCGCGCAAGCGATACACATGGTGCGAGCGACTCCCTGCCAGCGTACCTGACTCTCACCGGTGAGGTCCCTATGGGAGATGCGCCGGAATTCGCGATCGGCGAGGGTCAATGTGCATTGATCCATACCGGCGGTATGGTACCGGATGGGGCAGATGCGGTCGTAATGCTGGAATACACACAACGGACAGGGACAGAGGAGATCGAAGTCTTCCGCGCGGTCGCGCAAGGTGAGAACACGATCCACATTGGGGAGGATGTGGCGCAAGGGCAAACTGTTCTGAAAAAAGGGAGTCTGATCCGCCCCGCCGAGATCGGCGGGCTGGTGGCGTTGGGAATTACGGAAGTCAGTGTCGTTGGAAAGGTGCATGTAGGGTTGATCGCGACAGGGGATGAGGTGATTGACCCAATGCAATCGCCGCGACCGGGACAGGTGCGCGATGTCAATTCTTATACGCTGGCGGCATTGATCGAAAAGTTTGGGGGAATTGCGACCTTGTACGGCATTGTGCCTGATACGTTGGATGCACTGCAGAAGAGCGCCGCGGACGCCCTCTCGGAATGTGACGTGTTGATCATCACCGCTGGTTCCTCTGCTTCGACAAGAGATATGACGGCAGATGTCATCCGGTCGCTGGGCGAGCCCGGTGTGCTGGTTCATGGGATTAACACCCGACCCGGCAAACCGACAATCCTGGGCGTGTGCCATGGAAAGGCAGTGATCGGCCTTCCAGGGAACCCCGTCAGCGCGCTGGTGAATGGATATTTATTCGTCGTGCCGGTGATCGAACATTTGTTGGGCGTGCCACCAAAACCAAAACCCAGTGTGCTGGCACGGCTGGTTGTGAACCTGCCTTCTCAGGCCGGACGCGAGGATTGGTGGCCCGTCAAGCTTATCCCTGCCGATCCAAAGGGAGCGCAGTCGCTGCGCGAGTATGAGGCAGACCCTATCTTCGGCAAAAGCAACCTGATCTTCACGCTCGCTTCTGCCGATGGATTGTTGCGAATTCCGCCTAGTGCTACGGGGTTAACTGCCGGCGAGATCGTGGAGGTCTATCTATTCTAGAACTGTTTCTGTTTGGGTCCAGGGAAGCTTATCCAAATCCACATTGCCGCCGCTGAGAATTACTCCCACTTTGCTCCCCGTCAGATCAATTTTTCTTTCCCACAAGACACCGACCGCCACTGCCGCAGACGGTTCGATGATGATCTTGGCGCGCTCCCAGATAAATTTCATCGCCTCGCGAATTCCCTCTTCGCTGACAGTCACAATCTGCTCGATGCGTTCCTGAACGATCGGAAACGTCAACGCACCCAGCGAGGTGAGCAATCCATCGGCAATCGTCTTAGGATGTACGGATGGCAGAATGGTCCCCGATTGTAAGGAACGATAGGCATCGTCTGCCATCTCCGGCTCACCTGCAATGACTCGAATACCTTTTTTCATTTCGGTGGCAGCGATGGACGTGCCACTCAAGAGTCCACCGCCGCCCACCGGCGCGAGAATCACATCGAGGTGCGGGACGTCCTCCAGCAGCTCCAGCGCCGCGGTCCCCTGGC
>DATFHE010000363.1:0-3147 GCA_035248745.1 Anaerolineales bacterium
AAGAGTTTCGCCCCTTATGCAGGGCAGAGTGTAAGTCCTCCATGCGAATGGGTCCTTCACGCAGAATCTTCAGCTCCGGGGTCGTGCAATCGACTAGTGTCGACGGGACTCCTCCTGGAGTTGGGCCTCCATCGAGAATCAGCGGGATGCGCCCTCCCAACTGCTCGTAAACCTCGTGGGCACTGACAGGGCTCTGCGCTCCCGAGATGTTGGCAGACGTCACAGCCATGGGTCCCGCGAGGCGGAGCAGGGCTCGGGCTACGTCATGATCTGGTACGCGCACGCCAACTGTGGAGGTGGCGGAGACCGATGCGGGTAAATCGAGCCGTTTCGGGACGAGGACCGTGAGCGGTCCCGGCCAGAAACGGGACGCCAGCACAAGAGCAGTGTCGGGAATGTCAACTCCCACCTTTTCCAACTCTCCCGCCTCACTGATCAAAATCGGAATGGCTTTTTCAACCGGTCTATCCTTAGCGGCGTAAATGGACTCAATTGCCTTCCCATCAAACGCCAACGCGCCGACGCCATAAACGGTGTCGGTAGGGAACGCCACGAGTCCTCCTGTGCTGAGTACATCCAGTGCACGTCGAAGGGCATCTTCGGAAGAAGCGGGGAGAACTTCAGTTCGCATAGGTTTAAAGACGAATTTCCAACAACCGGTTTCGCCCTGCTAGATCCTGATACAAGTGGATAGCCGCTTCGGGAAATAAATCCTGAGCAAGCTGAGTCGCCTGGTTGCCACGCGTAGACTCAATTTCAAGCAAAATCATTCCGTGAGGTGCAAGCCAATCGGGAGCTGTATGCAGTAAACGATGGATCAGTTTGAGCCCATCGTCGCCACCGTCCAATGCCAGCGTCGGTTCACGCCCGAAGATAGGGAGGTTGTGCAGGGTTTCTGTAGGAATATAAGGGAGGTTTGCGCAGATCAAACCGAAGCGGCTTTCATTGCTGAATGATGCCCCGGGTTCGGGCAACAAGTCACATTGCACGAAGTGGATTCGATCTAGAACGCCGAGCTTGCTGGCGTTTTTTCGTGCTACATCCAGCGCGGGACGGGAAATATCAGTTGCGAGAACATGCACCTCAGGAACGTTTACAGCAATGGATATTGCGATGGCACCAGAGCCTGTGCCTACATCTGCCACAGCCTTCCGTGCCGGATCTTCCTTGAGCCATGCTATCGCTCGTTCGACCAGCAATTCCGTTTCAGGGCGCGGAATTAAGACATCGGGCGTCACCTCGAAATCCATGCCGAAGAACTCCCAATGTCCAAGCACATACGGAAATGACTCGCCGCGTTCCAAACGCCTGAGCGAGTCATCCAGTTGTTTCTGTTGTACCATTGTAAGTGACACGTCTGGATGCGCCATCACCCAGGTTCGCGATGTATGCAGGATGTGCGCAAGGAGGACAGAAGCGTCCAGAGCGGGCGTGTCACTGGTAGAGGTGAGTCGATTAGTAATCTCAAACAGACGAGAGGATCCCATTCAAGGTTTAGTTTTCTTCTATCCCACTGGTCGCGAGGCGCTCCGCTTCGTCGCGTGTGGAGAGTTCGTCGATAAACTCATCTATTCCACCGTCCATGACGGCGGGCAGGTTGTAGCTGGAGACCCCAATACGATGGTCGGTGACGCGGTTTTGTGGGTAGTTGTACGTGCGAATCTTTTCCGAGCGTTCTCCGGTACCGACCTGAGAGCGGCGGTCCGACTCGATTTCCGCGCTGCGTTTTGCCTCTTCCATCTCGTAGAGTCGTGCTCGCAAAATGCTCAGGGCGCGCATTTTATTTTGCAGCTGCGAGCGTTCATCCTGACACGTCACGACGATGCCCGTGGGCTTGTGATACAGGCGTACTGCCGTCGAGTTCTTCTGGACGTTCTGTCCGCCCGCGCCCGACGAGCGGTACACTTCGACCTCAATATCGCTCTCAGGAATGTCGATTTCCACCTCATCCACTTCCGCCATCACGGCGACGGTCGCTGTCGATGTGTGGATTCGTCCCTGCGCTTCGGTTGCTGGGACGCGCTGGACGCGATGCACACCCGACTCGTATTTCATCTTTGAGTAGGCACCTTTCCCTTTCACTTCAAAAATGATTTCCTTATAGCCGCCCACGCCAATTGCGTTCTCAGAAAGGATCTCGGTCTTCCAGCGCTTGTCTTCCGCATAACGCATATACATACGGAACAAGTCTGCAGCAAAGATCGCGGCTTCGTCCCCGCCTGTGCCGGCGCGGATTTCCACGATGACGTTTTTGTCATCGCGCGGGTCTTTGGGAACGAGCATACCTTTGATCTCTTTCTCGAGAACCTCGATCTTTGGATTCAGCTCTGTTATATCTGTTTCCGCCAGCGCGCGCAACTCCTCATCGTTTTCCGACTCGAGGATGTCTTTGGCTTCCTCCAGGCTCTTTATTGCCTGACGGTATTCCCGCGCCTTTTCGATAATCGACTCCAAGTCGACGCGTTCCTTGTTGATCTCGGCCGCGCGTTGATAATTACTGCCTATTTCGAGAAATTCCTTCCCCAGTTGTTCGTAGCGTTCTTCAATGCCTTTGAGTTTGTCGAGCATATTATTTGTAATAACGACTCCAGGAAATCGTTATTACCCTCCTATATTCGAAATCAGCACGGCTGTGGACCGCGCAACTAAAAATTATACCAGCCTGTGCTGGAAGCACGTTAGGGGCATGCTCCAGGCTTAGCGGTCTTCTTTCCATAAGGACGATTGATCCCTACATTGATACTCTGATCTTTCAACAAGGTGTATTCTTCATCAAAGTATGTATTTAGAACAACCCGAAAGCTATTAACCGGCGTAATCTCTGGAAACAAGGCTGCATAATTCCGATCCGGAAAGAAATAGGCGTTTAAGATGTCGAAGCGGATATCCGGCAACTGGTAGCCATGATCTCCCTGCAGAATAATGATTGGCGGAATCTGGCTGTTTTGGATGATCTCTCTCAAGATACCGGGTAGGCGGCTGTTGATAAACTTCATATTGTTGAGATAGCCTTCCGTATCATATTCACGGGTTACACCTTCCCCCACGCCTTTTTTATAATAGTCTGTATTGAGATTCATTGAACCGTCCGGCAGAAAAATATTCGGCCGATGGGGGATCAGCATATGGACATATACAAACTTTGAT
>DATFHE010000364.1:0-2836 GCA_035248745.1 Anaerolineales bacterium
GTAGCGAACCCGCGCAGAACCAAACTTGAACGCTTCGCTTCGCATGCCGTACGGTACGAGTATGGGGATGAGATAAAAACAGTGCAGGGACTTAACAGGGGCAAGACTGCGGAAGCGTTTTCGGGTGAGCAAAACCTCCTCATTCTTTTTGGTAGTGAAGGACTGGGCGTGGAAGGGACTGCCAACCTCGCTTCTGCCTGCGCAAAGTTATTGCAAGATACCGGGCACGTCGGCAAACCCAATAACGGACTGATCGGCGTCTGGGAACGCGCGAATGATCAGGGTGCCTGGGAGATGGGCTTTGAGGTCGCGGTAGATCTTGCTGAAGCTCTGCGAGGAAAATCTGTTTACATTGTCGGCGCAGACCCGGTGGGGGATGATCCGGCATTCGCGCGGGCTCTCGAAGAGGCGCAATTCGTTGTTGTGCAGGATGTAATGCAAACCGCCACAACCGGAATTGCCGATGTTGTTTTGCCAGCCCGCGCATTTACGGAACGCGAAGGAACTCTCACATCCGGTGAACGGCGCGTACAACGCTTTTACTCTGCCGTGCCTCCAACAGGTGAATCTCGAGTCGATTACGACATTACGGCGCAAGTCGCAAGTCACATGGGAATCGAGCTGGAAGACGCTTCGCCGACAGCAGTCTTTGAGCGTCTTGCCAGTTCTGTGAAATCCTTCCAGGGCTTGACGTACGCCCAACTCTCGGAGGTCAAACCGCAATGGCCGATCGTCGGGCGCGGCGATATGTACTACGGCGGCACCACCTATGAGAACAAGATGGGGTTAGGTGCCCATCTTGCAACTGCCACAGCGCGCGAGGAAAGTGTGGATGTCCCGCGGGTCGAGCGCCAGACAGTGCCTCGTCCCCGGGGAAAGGAACTGCTGGCTGTGCCTGTCAACAAACTTTACGATCGCGGCACAACCGTGATGATGTCCGCGGACCTGCTGCGAGACAGGATCGGAAGTCCTATGATCTCCCTGCATCCGGATGCCGCCAGGAATCTCGGCGTGGAAGCCGGGGACCTGGTTCAGGTCAGCTTCGACGGTGTGACCGGGGAAGCCCGCGTGAAATTCGATGATACGATCGAAACAGGTGTCATGTTGGTGCCCCGTGAGATGGGATTTGCCATCCGTGAACCGATTCCTGCCCAAATCAGTGTGCCCGCAAAGGTGGAATGATGTTATCGGACTGGACTCTCTGGCTTGAGTGGTTTATTAAGTCTCTGATCGTCATCTTCGCGCTGCTGGGAGGATTCGCGTATTTAACGTGGTATGAGCGCAGAGCGCTGGCGCGCATCCAGACACGTATTGGACCCAACCGCGCTGGCCCCTTTGGTCTGCTTCAGCCGATTGCCGATGCCATCAAACTGATCTTCAAAGAAGAGTTCACGCCATCGAAAGCCGACAGACTTCTTTTTTTCCTGGCGCCGGTGATTACCATGGTCCCGTCGATCATTATTGTGGCGGTCGTTCCCTGGGGAACAAGCTTCACAGCCTTTGGACGTGAGATCACACTCTATCTGGCGGATATCAACGTCGGGGTGTTGTACCTGATGTCGATTGCCTCTATCTCAGTCTATGGAATTGTGCTTGCAGGCTGGTCTTCGAATAATAAGTACGCCATGCTGGGCGGGCTGCGCTCTTCGGCGCAAATGATTTCTTATGAGCTGGCGCTGGGTCTTTCTTTCGTGACGGTAATTATCCTGGCGAACTCCATGAGCCTGCTGGATATCGTCAACGAACAGAGGAGCGTCTGGTATATGTTCCTCCAGCCAGTGGGCGCCGTCATCTTTTGGATCGCGACACTGGCGGAAGTGAACCGGGCGCCTTTTGATATGCCCGAAGCCGAGCAGGAATTGACCGCTGGCTATCACAGCGAGTATTCCGGTATGAAGTTCGCTTTGTTCTTCATGGCAGAATATCAAAAGATGATTGCCATTAGTGCTATCATGGCGACGTTGTACCTGGGTGGGTTTCTGGGTCCGTTTGTCGATCGATTTCCGCTCCTCGGTCCAGTGTATTTGTTCATTAAAGTTGTGATTTTATTGTTTGGCATGATCTGGGTGCGTGCCACCTGGCCGCGCATCCGCTATGACCGCCTGATGGCATTTGGATGGAAGATCCTGTTGCCGTTATCGCTGGCAATTGCCTTTATTACGGCGGCAGGTGTTTTGCTGGCAGAAGAGTTAAATAACCCGCTGTGGCTCTGGAGTATTCCAGTGGTATCTGTTATGGTGGGTGCCTTTACTGTTGCAATGGTGTACCGCGAGTTGAGGAGAAAAGTTTATGAGCGTGCTTGAGCCAGTTGTGGAGCTAGTTCGTGGTCTGGGCACCACGTTGAAGATGATGTTCGAACGCCCGGTGACGTATCAATATCCTGAGGAGAAGCGCCCGGTCCGCCAGCGCTATCGAGGTCGCCATATCCTGCGGCGTTACGAGAATGGACTCGAGCGTTGCATTGGCTGTTCGCTCTGCGCCGCCGCCTGCCCCTCCGACGCGATCTTTGTCGAAGCGGACGAAAACACCGACGAGCGGCGATTCTCGCCAGGGGAGCGCTATGCCTCAACCTACGAGATCAACATGATCCGCTGTATTTTCTGTGGGTATTGTGAAGAAGCCTGCCCTACCGAGGCGATCGTGCTGGGCGACAATTACGAGCTCTCCTTCTATGACCGCCGCTCGGCGATCTATACCAAAGACATGCTGCTGGAATCAGTTGCCTCGCCCGAACTGCTGACGCCGCAAAAGACGGAGCCCGGCAAATTTAGCAGACGCTCGGTGCCTGAGATGAAGGATCCACAGGATTAGGTGTACAAGTAAACGTGTAGACCTG
>DATFHE010000365.1:0-7443 GCA_035248745.1 Anaerolineales bacterium
CATACTCAAATGTGATATAGAACAGGAACAAGCCAACGAGTGCGCCGATCTCCGTTCTGCCGATGACCGGCAGTAACAACGCCGCCAAGATGTTCCCGATCAAGCCCAGGGCGAGCGCACGCGGCTTGCCGAGGCGGTCGGTGGTGAGAGCAACGAGCCCTTCCCCGCTCAGTTCAGAGACGCCGATCACAGCCGAGGCACCTGCCAGCGCGGCAATTTTGAGTCCGAACGAATCCTCCAGCCAGACCCCAAAGATCAAGTTCACGAGCTCATTCCCGGCGCTTGCCCACAGGGCAATAGAGATTCCAGCCAGGGCAGGAAGATTCGTTAGCACCGCGCGGACGTTTTTCATGGAGCTGCCGCCCGGCGTTTGCGACGCAGTGTCGCCGCGCGGAACCATGCGCCAGATCACGAGGAACATCACCAAGCCCAGTCCGGCAAGAAGCGGAAACGGCGCAGACCAGCCGAAGCGGGCAATGAGCCATCCCATCAACGGAACCCCGGCCACGAACGCCAGTGACCAAGCACCTTCCGTCACGGCCAGCGCTGTGCCGCGCCGCTCATAGGGGATGCGGTCGCCCAGATATGCCTGCATGGTGGGGTCAAAAAGATACTTGCTGAGAATCGCCAGCAACAGGGCAATACTGAACGTGAGAAACGACGGGGCGAGTGCGACAAGACTCATGCCAACCACAAATCCAAAAATTCCCAACAGCATTCCAAACCGTCGACCGCGCGGGTCCGAGATCGAGCCCAGTATGGGTGCAAACATTCCCACAACGGAACGCAGGGTGACCACGAAAGCCAGTGTGTCGATGCTCACACCCAAGCCGCGTGCAAAGACCGCCAGAAATGGATACACCATACGGTGCATCGTATTCAGGATGGTACGAAGCACCATGAAGATCAGAAGTTGAAATCGAAGGCGCATGATTTGAGGTTTCAAGCCTGTGGCATCTGCAGCCCGAGGAATAGTAGAAGTGCCATTACAATTGTGAGGAAAGAGAACAGATTGAACGGTATTTTAAGCTTTGGCATTGCATGATTTTACTCTACCAGGTTAACACACGGAGCGCAGCCAAAGCCTGAGGATCATGCATGGATAAACCACCTGCCAGCCTTGCTTTAGAAAAATTGAATATCCCCCATGAAGTGTTTCTACATGAAACGCCCGTGCTATCCTTTGAGCAAGCCGCTTCGGATCGGAACCAGAGACCCGAGCAGATTGTCCGCAGTATTCTCTTTCAGATTCGCCCGGAAGAGTTCCTGATGGTGCTGGTAGCAGGGCGCGGGCAGGTGGACTGGAAGAAATTACGCCAACGGGTCGGGCGCTCTCGTATTCGGATGGCGACCGAAGAGGAAGTGCTGGAGGTCACCGGGTACCGCACCGGGACGGTGAGTCCGTTCGGGTTGAAGAATCCGGTCAGCGTCCTGATCGATTCCAGTGTCCTGAAAGAAGAAGAGATCTCAGTGGGCTCGGGAGTCCGTAACATGGCAATCATTATGAAGAGCGCAGATTTGCGACAGACGCTGGGAGATGCAGAACTTGTCTCTCTGACAGAGCCACCTAGTGCATCGTAACTCTCCCGCAGGATAACGTTAATTAATATATGGGGTTTCGACAGAAAACTTTCGATGTGAGGAAAGTATGACCAGTTTACGTGATTTGTTGAGAAGTGCCAGCCGGACCTTTGCCATTGGCATCGAGCAGCTGCCGGGTGTATTGTGCGATGCCGGAACGGTTGCCTATCTGCTTTTACGGGTTTCCGACTATTTGGAAGATAACGAAGACATGGATTCAGAGAAGAAGGTGAAATTGCTCCATGTGTGGGTGGAGATCCTTCGTGGCAACGCCCGGAGCGAGGACTTGACCCAGCATATTCAGGAGGTGGATACATCCAACCCGGATGCCGTGGTTGCGCAACATGCAGGAGACATTCTGGCACGCCTTGCCACTCTTCCTCAAGAACTGCAGGAGATCATTACCGATCATGTGCTCCACAGCACACTTGGCATGGCTCGCTGGGTGGAACGCGGCCCGGAAGTCAACGATGAAGCAGATCTTGACGATTACATGTTTGAAGTGGCGGGCCGAGTGGGCTATTTGTTGACCCATCTATTTGCCTGGTACTCCACAACCATCCGCAACCGCAAGGACAGGCTTCTTCCGCTCGCCCGGGAATTTGGGCTGGCGTTGCAAACCGTAAACGTGATTCGCGGCTTGCGCAAAGATTATGAACGCGGCTGGGTCTTTGTACCGAGAAAATACCTGGCACAGGTCCATCTGACAGAACACGAATTGTTCCAGCCAGAGAACCGTGCCGCAGCGATCGAGGTGCTGGATATGCTGGCAGACAAGGCGGAGCGCCATTTGCACGCCGCGTTGACCTGCGTCAAGGCTCTCCCCCCCTGGCAGCACCGCATCCGGTTAGCCTGTATTTTTCCATTGATGTTTGCCATCCGCACCCTGGCGATTAGCCGCCGCAACGCGCACGTATTCGAAGATGAAGCAAAGATTTCACGTGATGAAGTGAAACAAATTGTCGTGGATTCCAAGTTGTGGGGCTGGTCGAACGCCTGGCTCGATAATTATTTTCAAAAGCTGAACGTGGTTCCTGAGAAGTAGAGCAAGCGCTGTTCGCTTACCTTACTGCAAGCTTTGTTTCTCCATAAACCAGTATAATAACAGGCGGAGAACAAGCGGTGAGAACCATCCGTCGTACGTTTATTTTGTTGATCCTCCTGTATGCAGCGTTTTCCGTTGCATTTCAATCTGCGCACGCGCAGACCAGCGACCCACTTGCCCTTGTGATGACGGCGAACGGTCCGATCATGCCGCCCATGCTCGAGTATTTCAAGCGCGGCATCGAAATCGCAGAACAGCGGAATGCCGAAGTTTTAGTTATCCAGTTAAACACGCCCGGCGGCGCAGTTCTAACGACTCTGGAGATGATTCGTGAGATGCGGGCGAGCAACGTCCCTGTAGTGATTTATGTTTCCCCTAAAAATGCGATTGCCGGTAGCGCCGGCGCCATGATCACCGTTGCGGGGCACGTCTCTGCCATGGCGCCGGAGACGACCATTGGCGCATCGACGCCGATCATGAACACAGGGGAAAATCTCCCGTCGGACGCGCGGGCAAAAGAGATCAATTCGATGCAGGCAGCGATCCGCCCCTATGTGGAACCACGTGGAGAGGAAGCTGTTGCACTGGCGAACGCCATGATCGCCGAAGCAAAAGCGGTGACAAACGCGGAAGCCCTGGAAGCCGGACTGATTGACTTTGTGGCAGACGACCTTGAAGATCTCTTACAGGCACTGGATGGCTTTACGATACAGATGGATGATGGCGCACGGACGTTCAACACATTGAATGTAGAGACGGCGCCGCTGAACATGAGCCTGATCGAAGGGTTCCTGCTGTTTCTCACCGATCCAAATATCGCTTTCCTCTTGCTGGCGATTGGCGTCCAGGCAATATTAATCGAAATCTCCAGCCCGGGAGGCTGGGTAGCAGGTTTTATCGGCGTGGTCTGCCTGACGCTGGCGGTGTATGGGATGGGCGTGCTGCCAGTCAACTGGTTTGGAATCATCTTTTTGCTCACGGCATTTATCTTGTTCATCCTCGATATCAAAGCGCCAACTCATGGCGCGTTGACCACTGCCGGTGTGGCATCGTTCATCATCGGGGCGCTGGTGTTGTTCAACTCGCCGGGCGTGCCGCAATTTCAACGTGTATCTGTACCGCTGGTGGTTGCGACAGGTTTTGTGATCGGCTTGCTCTTCATGGTCATTTTGATGTTTGCACTTCGGGCGCTGAAGGTGCCGATCAGCGCCGGGATCGAGTCGCTGATCGGGAAAACAGGGACAGCTCGCTCTGTAGTGGAAGGGAGCGGCGGACAGGTGCAACTGGGATCGGAACTGTGGACAGCGGAAACTGTGGACACTGCCGAATCGATCAGTAAGGGCGATAAAGTGGAAGTCGTCGAAGTAAAAGGATTACGATTAAAAGTTAGGAAAGTAAACTAAATCATGGCTATAACCCCTACAAGAGACCGGATCATCCCTGAAAGTGACATCCGCCCGCTGCGCCGTCCGGACTGGATCAAGGTGCGCGCGCCCTCTGGCGAGACGTATGAGTGGCTGCAGGGACTGATGCGTAAGAAGGAACTACACACCGTTTGTGAAGAAGCCATGTGCCCCAACCTGGGTGAGTGCTGGGGAAGTGGCACTGCTACATTTTTGATGCTTGGCGATGTTTGTACACGGACCTGCGCATTCTGCGATATCAAGCACGGCAAACCGACCTTAATGGACTGGGGCGAAGCGGAACGCGTTGCACAGGCTGTCAAAGCGATGGAATTGAAGCACGCAGTCATCACATCGGTGAACCGCGATGAAAGGCGGGATGGCGGTGCTCCGATCTTTGGCATGGTGATTCGGCGGATTCGAGAGTTACTGCCGGGTTGTTCCATCGAAGTCTTGATCCCTGATTTCAAAGGTTCGCTCGAAGCCCTGAAGATCGTCATGGATGCGCGTCCTGAAATCCTGAACCACAATGTGGAAACTGTGCCGCGGCTGTTCAAAACAGTCCAGCCGCAGGATAACTATGAGTGGGCTGCGACGACCTTATCCAACGCAAAGAAACTTGATCCCGATGTGCTCACTAAATCCGGCATCATGGTGGGGCTGGGCGAAGAGATGGACGAAGTCAAAGCGGTGATGCGCGATCAGCGCTCATGGGGGGTGGATATTTTGACGATCGGTCAATACCTCCAGCCGAGTAAGAAACACATGCCAATCTCGCGCTACTACACCATGGAAGAGTTCGCCGAATTTCGCGAGTATGGTTATTCGATTGGCTTCAAGTGGGTGGAGTCGAACCCGCTCGTGAGGTCGTCGTATCACGCGGCAGAGCAGGTGCGGGCGTTGAGTGTGGTGCACAGGAAGTTATATGGGGAGCAAAAAGCAGAAAGTAAAGAATAGAAAACCAGAACTCCCGCTGAAGTAGTAGCGGGAGTTTCCGATTGTGCGAGTATCAGGTGATGAATCTAACCGGCAGACAGATACTCACGTTTTGATGCTCTTATTGTGTAGAATGGAGATACTTTGAGCACTCAACGTTTCAAGACAACGATCGCTAAATCCGGCAGTAGAGTTTTCATTCCCATCCCTTTTCACCCCAATGAAGTCTGGGGCGTGAAGCAGCGCCACCATGTTACCGGTACCGTCAATGGACACAAAGTACGTGGCTCGCTAGGCTCGGATGGAAACCAGTATTTTCTTCCCCTGGGTGCTGCCTGGAGGCGCGATTGCGGAATCGCTGCCGGAGGTCGTGTAGAAGTAACTTTATCTCCCGAAGGTCCACAGTCCGAAGGTTTATCGGCGGATGTAACGGGGGCATTGGAGGCGGAACCGCAGGCAAAAGCCTTCTTCGAGTCGCTGGCTAGCTTTTATCGAAACACGTATATTAAGTGGATCGAAAGCGCCAAACGACCGGAAACCCGTGCGGCGCGTATCCTGGAAATGATCGAGCTACTCAAAGCAGAAAAGAAACAAAAGTAAAGGGAAAACAGTTTCAGTGATGACCACCGATGAATTGTCCGCGCAATTTCCAACCTTTCAAGGAGAATTGAAGTCTTTCCTCCTGCGCATGACTGCCAGCGCGCAGGATGCGGAAGATCTCGTTCAGGAAACCTTCCTCAAAGCTCATTCGAAAATTGACACGTT
Source organism: Anaerolineales bacterium (assembly GCA_035248745.1). GTDB lineage: Bacteria > Chloroflexota > Anaerolineae > Anaerolineales > Villigracilaceae > Defluviilinea. The sequence goes on from DATFHE010000365.1 coordinate 5,731, forward strand.
CCGAGGGGAATCGTCGCTCAAGACCTGGGTGTTCAGCATCGCATCGAATCTCGCCAGGGACTTGTTGAAATCAAAGAAGCGCTGGCCTGAAAACGTGACGGACATCTGCAAAGATGCCGTTCTTGGCAACCGGAAGTTTTTCCAGGAAGCCATGCACATCCGGCAGACATCGCCGCAGGGAAATTTTGAGATCAGGGAACATATCGCCTTCTGTTTTACATGCGTCTCAAAATCCCTTCCGCTGGAAGGACATCTTGTCCTTCTATTAAAAGAAATCTATGATTTCAAAGTTAAGCAAATTTCTCAAATCCTTCAAATGAGCGAAGCCATGGTGAAATACCACCTGCATGTCAGCCGCAGCAAGATGATCGAGATTTTCGACCACCGCTGTTCGTTAATTAACAAAGAGGGAATTTGCTATCAGTGCACGGAACTGAACGGTATTTTTAATCCCAGGCAAAGCGCACAGGAAGAACTGGTCAAAATCGAAATGGCTCGTGAGGCGGATAACAGGAACAGGCAGGAATTATTCGACCTGCGGATGAAAATTCTGCAGGAACTCGATCCGTTTGAATCAGGGGCAGCAGAGCTACAGCTCCACCATCTGGAGCACAACCGGCAGGTGATGGAGAAATACCTGCAAGAGAACCCATAAATTGCCTATCGTTTTTTCTCTCCTGATCGTCTAAATAAGAAAAGGAGTGTAAAAATGAAACAACAGGCAAATCCAAAGACAAGGGAGGGGAAGGCGTCCACGACGAAAAAAACGTTCAGCAGGGAAACATCGGTCAGCACGACAATTTATGCAGACCCATCAATCGTGTGGGCGCTGCTCACCCACGCCTCGGACGTTCCACGCTGGAACTCGACCGTCACGTCTATGAGGGGCGAGATTCAGGCAGGCGGCAGTGTGGAGCTCAAATCTATACTGGACGAGAAACGGACATTCAAATTAAAGGTCAAGGAATTCGTACCGGAGAAACGTCTGGCATGGGGCGACGCAATGGGGACGCGGGTATACACACTGGAGAACGTCAGCGGTGGCACTCTCTTTTCCATGACGGAAAAGATCGGTGGTCCGCTTTTCCCTTTGTTCGCCGGCTCCATTCCGTCTTTTGATGAAGTATTCGAACGCTATGCTGCAGACCTGAAAAAGGAAGCGGAAACCATTCAGCGCTCAAAGAAGTAAAAGGAGATCTATCATGGAAAAGAGAACCAAAGACAACCCCTGGAAGTTGAAAACCCCTCCCGGAACATCGGACTATGAAATGTACGTAGATACGAAGGATGGAAAAGACATTCTCGTCTGCACAGTCGGCTCGACCGTCCTGCATTACGATTACCGCGCCCTGGCAGATTTGCAGGCAATGTTGAAACAGCATGGGGACTGGATGGAGTTAGGCAGCAAGGATGAAAAGCAGGAAACCACAGAAGGGACCGTGGAACACTGGGCACGCTCGCCAGAGAATCCCATGGGCGGCTGGTACGGGCTAAAGAAAGGGTTCAGAGGGCGCTTTGCCATGTATATCCCTCCGCTGATGGAAGAACTGGGTCTCGCAGAAGTGGAACACAACCCGCGCAACAACCGCATGAGAGCGAAACAAGAAAAGCCGAAATGAATTACTCCACAACCAATCACTCGTGAATCAGTTCCTGATTTCCCCCTCTGGAGATCTATTTTTCAGAAGAGCCAGGGTAACCGGGAACTTTTCA
>DATFHE010000366.1:0-5287 GCA_035248745.1 Anaerolineales bacterium
CTGAGGGCTTGCGGTCCCAGAGCTGCCAACCGCTCGCGAGGGCGGTCGGCTTCGTATAAGTCCATGATGCGATACATGGGGGAAGTGGTGGTGTCTGCCATGATGTTGTTTCCCTTTATAAAAGTTATAAACCTATTTTACAATGGAGGAGATGCTCAGGGAGCTCGCTGTCGAGAAGCTGTAAAGCGAACGGGAGCGCTTGCTTGACATCCCCTCCTGCCTCAAGTAGAATACTCTACGCCTTCCCCGCATGTCTGCGGGATGATAATAACCTGGGCCTGTAGCGCAGTTGGGAGCGCGTCTCAATCGCACTGAGAAGGTCAGGGGTTCGAATCCCCTCAGGTCCACCTGTTCAGTGAACCGTATGCAGTAGATCAGTAATCAGCCACTGAACACCTTAAAAACTGATTACTAAAATTCCGGGCCCATAGCGCAGTTGGGAGCGCGTCTCAATGGCATTGAGAAGGTCGGGGGTTCGAATCCCCCTGGGTCCACAATGTAAGGTGGGTTGCTACGCAACCAACCCGCCCACAAAAAGTCAGGACAGGAGTAGTAGGTCATCCCGTCAGCGAGTTGGGAAACGGGCGTAGCCCGGGTGAGAGCCCAGCACAGTGCCCATCGGGAGCGCAACACAAGACCGAACTCGCCTGTTCGCTCGAAAGAGAGACTGCGACGGTGAAACACATCAGTAACCGCCGCCGGGAAAGCCCGTTATCGCGAATCAAGAGCGTTTGAATGTTGCAAGGTCGAATGTTGAAGAAGAGAACCTGTAACTTTTGACCTTCAATCCTTCAACCGAAGCCGGGTGGTACCGCGGAGGAATTCCTTCGTCCCTGATGTGGATGAAGGAATTTTTGTTTTTTAGCGGACCATTGACAATTGACTATGGTCTATCCTCAAAATCTGAAAGGAGGCTCGAATGAAAAAGCGAATTCGAATCAACTATATCTTCTGGAAAAAAGGGCCTCTTCTTCCGCGTCTCCTCACTCTTAACTACGAAGCTGCGTGAAACGCGGAATTTATCATCTGACACTTACACAAACGAGGACCGAATGGAAGACACAACAAAAATTGAACATGCAATAGATACGTCGACAAGACGGGACAGATCCTACCAGCCGCAGGCGCTGGAGAAAAAATGGCAAGCCCAATGGGAAGCCGATAAGCTGTACCGCGCGGTGATCGATGAGACCCGACCCAAACACTACGCGTTGACGATGCTGCCGTATCCCAGCGGGGATCTGCACATTGGTCACTGGTATGCGATGGCACCCTCCGATGCCCGCGCCCGTTTCAAGCGGATGCAGGGGTATAACGTGATGTTCCCGATGGGGTTTGATGCGTTCGGTCTGCCGGCAGAAAATGCGGCGATCAAAGAGGGTGTGCACCCGATGAAGCGCACAGCTGAAAACATCGAACGGATGCGCCAGCAGCTGCGCTCGATGGGCGCCATGTTCGATTGGGAGCGTGAAGCCGTTTCCTCCGTCCCTGAATATTACAAGTGGACCGAGTGGTTCTTCATCCAATTGTTCAAGATGGGACTGGCATATCGCAAGATGTCTGCCGTGGATTGGTGCCCCAAGGACAACACGACACTGGCGCGCGAGCAGGTCATTGGCGAGGAACGCGTCTGCGAACGCTGCGGCACCCCGGTCATTAAGAAGGAACTGGAGCAGTGGTTCTTTCGGACGACGAAGTATGCCGATGAGCTGCTGTATTTTGATGATATCGACTGGCCCGAGCGCGTCAAGACCCTGCAAACGAATTGGATCGGTCGCAGTGAGGGCGCTTCGGTCATTTTCAAAACCGAAGCCGGAGATCCCATCGAGATTTTTACCACCCGCCCAGACACGTTATGGGGCGCGACATTTATGGTCTTCTCCCCTGAGCATCCACTGGTGGACAAGATTACAACGCCTGAGCATAAAGCCGCGGTCGAGGAGTATAAAGCCCAAGCCGCCCGCCAATCGGATATCGAGCGCGAGGCAGCGGACAAGGAAAAAACCGGTGTCTTCACCGGCGCGTATGCGATCAATCCGGTCAATGGCGAGCGCATTCCCATCTGGATTGCCGACTACGTGTTGATGTCCTATGGCACGGGCGCGATCATGGCTGTCCCGGCGCACGATGAGCGGGACTTTGCCTTTGCGCGTACGTACGGTTTGACAATTATTCCTGTGATCCAGCCGGAAGGCGTAGAACTAAAGGGCGAGACCATGGAAGCTGCCCATGAACAGGAAGGCGTTATGATCAACAGCGGCCCCTTCAATGGCACACACGCCACGAATGACAAAGGCATGAAGAATCCGGCGATTAAGGCTGTGGTCAAATGGCTGGAAGAGAGAGGGATCGGAAAGCGCGCTGTGAATTACCGCTATCGCGACTGGCTGATCAGCCGTCAGCGATACTGGGGCGCGCCGATCCCGATGATCTATTGCGACGTGCATGGCTGGAATCCCGTGCCGGAAGACCAACTGCCTATAATGCTGCCCGAAGACGTGGAGTGGAAGCCGACAGGCGAATCGCCGCTGAAGTTGCACCCGACGTGGAAGAATACCACCTGTCCGGTCTGTGGCGAGCCTGCGACGCGCGAAACCGATACGATGGACACGTTCATGTGCTCATCCTGGTATCACCTGCGTTACCTGTCGCCGCACTACGACAAGGGTCCCTTTGACGAAGCCGAGTACAACTACTGGATGCCTGTGGATACGTACACCGGCGGCATCGAGCATGCTACTATGCACTTGCTGTATACGAGGTTTTTCCACAAGGCGCTGCGTGACGCAGGAATCACGGAAGGCGGTGAGCCCATGATGCAGTTGCGCAATCAGGGCATGGTGCTGGGTGAAGATAATGAGAAGATGTCGAAGAGCCGCGGCAATGTCATCGCGCCGGATGTACTGGTGGAGCGTTACGGGGCAGATACGGTGCGCGCCTATTTGATGTTCTTTGCCAGATGGGATATGGGTGCGCCCTGGGATTCCCATGGCATCGAAGGGAGCGTCCGCTGGCTGCGCCGCGTCTGGGTATTATTTACAGATATTGCCCCGGCGGTGACGCAACCCCCTACAGGTGAAGTACTGCGGAATCTGCGACGGCGGGTTCATCAAACTCTGAGGCGAGTGACTCATGACTTCGAGAACTTCGAGTTCAACACGATCATCTCGGCACTGATGGAACTGCTAAACGAGATGTATAAGGCGCGTGAAGCTGGCGCGGTCGGCACTACCCAATGGGAGGAAGCCACAGAGATCTATATCAAGATGCTGGCTCCGGTCGCTCCGCACATCGCCGAAGAGCTGTGGACCAGCCAACTGGGCAAGCCTTACTCTGTCCATCAGCAACAGTGGCCCAAGGTGGACGAAGCCGCCGCCAAGGAAGATACGATCGAACTGCCTGTTCAAATCAATGGCAAAGTGCGAGACCGCATCACGGTCGCGGCGGACGCCAGTGAGGAAGAGATCCGGTCTGCAGCATTGGCAAGCGAGGCGGTGAAGAAGTATCTGGAAGGCAAGGAGCCAAAGAAGGTCATTGTGGCGAATAAACGTCTAGTCAGTCTTGTGATTTAAGTCTCATAAGAAACTGTTGGAAAAGAAACAGACGGACTTTATAAAGCCCGTCTGTTTTTGATTCTATCTTTCCTCACATGCAAATATTTCAGCAATTGTTTTGCAACACCCTGGCAACTTTATTGCAACGCGATAACCAGCGTCTGAGTCATACAATGATTCATAGAGTTTATCTCCCTTACAGAGACAGAAGAACTTAATAGTGTTCGATCTATCCCCATTCGTGGATGGTCCAGTGAACTGTGATGGAGAGGTGATCCGGTTATCAGAATGGGGCGTTGCTGTGCAGATAGGAGAATGTGATCATGATATCCAAGCGGCTTTTTCAAATCTTTGTCTTGCTGGTAATGCTGTTCAGTATGGCTGCCGGTGGTCAGGCTGTCAGGGCCGAAGCCGCGGATCCTGTTATCGTCAACCGCGACCTGTCCTTCTGGGATGCCACCTACTTTGGTTACGCAAATGCCAGCCTCTATGAAAACTGGCAGTTTTCGTTCACTGAGACGCACACCTTCACCGTCACAGTGACGCCGCTTGCCGGTGACCTTGTTCCGTTGCTCCTGCTGTTGAACGGAAGCGGCAGCGAACTTGCCCGCGGTACAGGCGCGTTGACCAGCACCCAATCTGCCGGAAGTTATTCCATCCGGGTTCAGCCCGAATCGGGCGGTGGGTTCTATATGCTCACGATTCGGGAGATCATTCAAAGCCAGGCGTCAGTTTCGACCAGTGTAAATCCAGGGAGTGTGAACATCGGCGAGACGACTGTTGTGACCGTCCGTCTGAACAATGTCCCTTCAGAAGGTTATAGGAGCGCCGAATTTACCTGTACCTACAATTCTGCTTTGATACAGATCAGTAATATCGCCGTGACCAGTCTCTTCGGATCCGATCCGGCTGTTGCGATTAGTGATCCTCAAAACGGAAAGTTTATTGTTGCCATCGCTGGCAGCAACAGCAGTAAAGCCACTACGAGTGGAGCTGCCTTTGCGTTCCATGCCAAAGGTCTGCAAGCCGGGCAAACCCCGGTTGAATGTAATGTGCGTATTTCCAAGGGCGATAATATTCTCACGAGTCTTCCTGCAACAGCCGCGAACCTGATGATTGTTGGGGAACCCTCGACGCCAACCGCCACCCCCACTCCATTTGATATCACGCCGACTGCTACGCCGTCGACTCCGGACGAATCACCTACACCGACGTCGTCCACGCCGGTGGAAACTGCCACTGCTACGCAGACATCTGAAACACCGGCAGAATCACCCACGCCAACATCTTCCACTCCTGTTGAGACTGCCACACCAACCTCTGAAACACCCGTTGAATCACCTACGCCTACATTCACCTCCACTCCCGTGGAGTCGCCTACCCCTACTGCCATACCGGATGGAACAATCACAGGGAAGGTAATTGCCAGCAAACCAGTCACGATCCAGCTTTATGACGCTTCGGATGAATTGGTGACCTCCGTGACAGCCAACCCAGATGGCACATTCAGCCTGACCGCCCCCGGTGGGACTTACACGATCGCCGCCACGGCAAGCGGGTTCCTGAGTGCGGAGGGTTCTGCCAGCATCGCGGCTGGAGGCACCGCCACGAAACCAGACGCCACTCTTCTGGCAGGCGACATCGACAGCAACGACGTGATCGACCAGTTCGATGCACTGACAATCGGCATGAATTACAACGGCACGGCTCCCTCAGCAGCGGATCTGAACAAT
>DATFHE010000367.1:0-3186 GCA_035248745.1 Anaerolineales bacterium
TATTGCCTTTCTCGGCAGCGCAAAATTTACTGAACTTGTCTCGCGGGAAGCGCTGGTATTGAGTCTGGGCATTCTTTTATTCACGTCTTTCCTGGCGCGAGCGTCACTCTCCATTATGGATTACCCCTTTTCCCTTTCCTGGTCCGAAGGGAACCGTTTCTATGACTACTCTCTGGTGTTCGGGCAGTCGCTGTACAACTATCCGGGTCACATCTTAAATCCCTATAGTTCTCCCGGTCGCTATGGATTGTGGGGCGTTTTATTCCTCTGGCAGGACCTGCCGATCTGGGCACATCGTTTGTGGAATTTGGTGCTTCTCACGGTACCTGTGTTGATCTTCTCGGCGTTGCTCACACGGAGGCTGGCTCCGCCCGTTTTGCGATATGGGCTGTTGCTCTGGATCGTTCTGTTTCTGACTGTGCTTGCCCCGCTCCATCCACCTTTTGTCATTGCCTCCGCGATCGCGGTGTTGTTCGCCTTTGATGAGTCGTTGATCAAACGCGGCAGTTCCCTGGTAGTCGCCAGCGTTTATGCCGGGATCAGTCGCTGGACGTGGGCATTTGCTCCAGCAGCGATCGGCGTGTTGGTGGACTTGTTATTGTATTATCCAAAACGTAATGGACCCGTATGGCGCCGGCTGCTTCCTTCCATTCTGCTTGGCAGCATCAGCCTGGTTGCAGGGCTTCTCCCCAGTATCAGCCAATATTTTTCGCTGGTGCAGGGCGAATCATTATCTTCCGGCCAGCCTTTGCTGTGGTACCGCCTCCTTCCGAATGATACGCTTGGACCGGGAGTTTTATTTCTGGCACTGCGATATACCCTGCCTTTGTGTATTCTTCTCGGTTGGTGGATCATCACAAAGCGCTGGCAGCTGGATTGGATTCAAAAGACCGCCATTGCGAGCGCACTGATCGGGTTTTTTATCATTGGGCTGATCATCAGTACGAAAATTGGCGGTGGCGGCGATTTGCACAATCTGGATATGTTCCTGATGACTCTCTTTGTCGTCACTGTGCTTGGGTTGATGTCTATGGGCGGACGTCTCACACAACCGAAATGGCCTGCGTGGACCGTTGCCCTGGTCTGCTTTTTGGTCTTCTGGGTAGTCTACCCGTTCCTTCCATTACACCCAGGGTCAGACTATCATCCGCGCCTGCAGCTTCCGAATGAAAACAAGGTGTCTGAGGCATTTTCGACCGTCCGGGAGGAAGTGGCAAAGTTTTCTGAAGCAGGGGAAGTACTGTTTATGGATCACAGGCAATTGCTCACCTTTCACTACATCCCACCTGTTCCCTTCGTGCCTGAGTTTGAGAAAAAATACATGATGGACCAGGCGATGGCAAACAATGCCCGTTACTTTGAGGAATATTATCGAGACCTTTCCAAAAAGCGATTCGCCTTGATCGTCACGGAGCCACTCAAGACGAAACGCCGTGAGGATCTTGGGGGTCCCTTCTCTGAGGAGAACGATGCCTGGGTGGTATGGGTGTCGAATCCAACCCTTTGTTTTTATGAGCCGCTTTACGTCTCGACGGATGTGAATATAGAATTATTGGTTCCCAGGCAAAACCCGTCTGGCTGTGAAGAGTATCTGCATTAACAGTTCTGGAGAAGCAGTTTTGAATCTTCCCTATCTCATCCCGCGCATCATCCGTCATTTCCTGCCCGAAAAGCTTGTGCGCGGCCTCTTATTAAGGAATCTCATCATCCAACCCGGCCTGGAAACCAAGCATCCTTTGTCGGCTGTCCAGCGGTATGTGGACGTGCTTTCCAAACGTGGACGTTCCTTTCATGGAACGCGCGTCCTGGTCTTTGGCTACGGCGGAAGGTTTGATATCGGGTTTGGACTCTTGAAGGCGGGCGCCGCTCACGTGATCCTTTGCGACAAGTACGCACCTCCGGATGAGGCTCATAACCGTCGAATGTTTGGGGCAGAAGAAAAGTATTTCTATATGGAAAAGGATGGGCTTCGTCCCCGCCCGGAATGGATCACGCTCCTGCACACAGATATCCGCGACGCGCGGATGGATCTGGTAGAGATTGTCATCAGCAGTTCCGTCTATGAACATCTGGACGATGTGGAAGGGATTACCCGCGCACTGGCGCGCTTAACGACGCCGGATGGAATCCAGATTCATTACGTGGACCTGCGTGACCATTTCTTCAAATATCCGTTTGAGATGCTGCGTTTTTCGGAGAGTACCTGGCGCCGCTGGCTCAATCCCTCCAGTAACCACAATCGTTACCGTTTATGGGACTATCGCCGAACCTTTGAAGACTGTTTTGAGAATGTGGAGATCGAAATTTTATCGCGCGAAGAAGAAGCCTTTCGTAAAGTCCAACCCCATATTCGCCCGGAATTTATCAGTGGCAGTATCGAGGAAGATGCAGTGGGATTAATCCAGGTAGTGGCTTCAGAACCCCGAAGAGATTAGAACCATGTATCTTTTCTCTGAACTGCAGGTAGTTCCCTTACTCTTATTATTCTTACTGTGGGGAATCGCAGGGTGGTTGATGACGTTGCGCTGGTTTGATCTGGAGCCCCACGAGCGCGGCTTTATCGGGCTGGGACTCGGGCTGCTGGTTGCAAACTGGCTGGGGAATTTTACGGCGCGCTTCCTGCCCATGTCTGTTGCCTTCTGGGCATCTGCGCTGTTAACGCTGGCGTTGGGATTGTTTGCTGCCTGGCCACTGCGACGCGATTTGTTTTTGCAATGGCGCAGCGTAAGATGGTCCGCCTGGCTGCTGTTTGCCGTCGCCGTCGTTATTTTTACACTAATCGGCCGCGGGCTCGGGATGCTGGATGATTTTCAGAACCTGCCTCTTTCTTCCCTGATGGCAACCGGGGATGTCCCTCCTCACTTCCCGTGGAGACCCGATACTCGCTTTGGATATCACTACTTTCTCATCCTGTTAGGCGTTCAATTTATGCGGGTAGCCTCCGCTGCCCCCTGGACCGCACTCGATCTGGCGCGCGCGGTATCTCTTACTCTGGCGATCGTGTTCACAGGTTTCATCGCCTGGCGCCTGACCCGCAACAAAATAATTGCCTGGATATCCGGCGCATTTTTTGCGCTGGCTGGTGGAACACGCTGGCTCCTGCTGCTCCTGCCGGGTACCATATTGAATCGAATGTCTGAGGACTTAACGCTGATCGGCTCCGGCCGCGTCACTGCCGACAATTTA
>DATFHE010000368.1:0-9060 GCA_035248745.1 Anaerolineales bacterium
TCTCTGACGAAGATAATCACCTGCTGCAATCACTGGCAGCCTACGCTATCACCGCCATCCAGGAAGTCCGCCTGCTGGATGCCCTGCAGGAAGCGGCACAGTTGTTGATCTCACAGCCCACCCGCAACGTGCTGGACCGTCTATGTGAGATGGCAAACGATCTTCTCAATACATCCTCCAGCGCGATCTGGCTGAAGAATGAATCCGGCGAACTGCAGCTGACTTCGTCCAACGGTCTGGCTCAGGATCTTGAAAACATCACCGACGCGCAGAACCAGCCGGGTGCTCTGCTGATTGCGCTTTCCTCTGGGGAAGATGTAAAGGCGTTCGGAATGTTTGGCGTATTCAGCCCGGATGCAACTTCCGGTCGAGGTGTTAAGACCGAATGGGATAAGAAAGTGCTGGCATGCCTGGCTAATTATGCTTTTTTGGCTGTGCAGAATGAGGCGCACCAGCGAGCATTGCAAACGTCACAGGAACAACACTGGACCGCAGAGACCTTTGCCGCTGTAGGTGACGTTTCTGCAAATCTCCTGCACAATATGAATAACAAGGTGGGGACAATTCCCGTCCGTGTCCAGGCGATTCAGGATAAGTATCAGCATGTTTTGGAAAACGACTCATATCTGTCAAACCAGCTTGCGGAGATCGAACGCAGTGCCACCTATGCTATGCAGATCGTACAGGAAAACTTGCTACACCTGCGCCCGATTCGGATGGAGCCGGTAGAGATCGATTCGTGCATTCGGGAGGCAGTCCGCGCCGTGCAGACTCCCGACTCTATTCAGATTGAAACCACCGGGCTCGAGAATTTGCCAACAGTCACAGCGAGCAGGCAGAGTCTCACGTTCGTGTTTCGAAATTTGATCGAGAACGCCCTCGCCGCGATGAATGGAAACGGACAGATTCAGATTCATGGATATTACGTGCTGAAAGCGGTGGAGATCGCGCTGACAGACAGCGGTCCCGGGATTCCGCTTGAATTGCATAATCAGATCTTCGAACTGAATTTTTCACGTACTGGTACGCAACCCGGAAAATTAGGGTTCGGCTTGTGGTGGGTAAAAACATTGATGACGCGCCTCGGCGGCTCGGTCAGCGTGGAAAGTGATGGGAACCACGGCACGACCTTCCGATTGCGATTACCAACCCTCGGAGAGTCATGACGACACAGATGCTACGTGCTCTGGTTGTCGAAGATGATCCTTCATGGCAGCAGATCATCAACGAGATTCTTTTGGATTGTGGGCTGGAAGTGGATGTCGCAGGGAGCCTGACTGATGCCGCGACCCAACTTAAGTCCCAGGCTCATCGGCTGGCGGTTGTGGATCTTTCGCTCTCTCCCAATAATCACAACAACTACGACGGTTTGCACGTTCTGAATGCCATTCGCCGCCTTGATCCCAACTGCCGCGCGATTCTGTTGACCGGTTTTGCCACAGTGGAACTGGCTGTCAGCGCCCTCACAGAGTACGGAGCCTTCACTTTCCTGCGTAAGGAAAGTTTCCATCGCAGCCAGTTCCGCGAGGTTGTGCACCGAATCCTGGTCAGCCCTCCGGCTGTCGCCGCGCAAGTCACTGCTACCAGTACTATTGGATCTCCTTCCACGAATGGATCCCATGGCACATTTAGGACGCCGCGCGAAAAAGCACTGGTCGTGGAAGATGACGCAGGATGGAGGAGCATCCTTGAAGAGCTCCTCGGCGATTCCGGTTTCCTGGTGCGCGCCTGTGCAAGCTTTGGTGATGCACTGGGGTATCTCCGCAAAGAGAAGTTTTCACTGGCAGTCCTCGATTTGTCTCTGCAGGAAACAATGAACAGCTTACCGGCGTCCAACCCGGAAGGCTACCAACTACTCGCTACAACACAGAGAGAGCATATTCCCACCATTGTCGTCAGTGGCATCACTGCACCGGAAGAGATTCAAAAAATCTATTCTGAGTATGCCATTACCGCGTATATCGAGAAACAGACATTCGACCGCGTCATGTTTCGCAGGCTTGTCGAAGAAGCAAAACAGAATCTTGAAAGACAAAGTGAGCTAATCAGGTTGACCGATCGCGAACGCGAGGTCCTCGATCTTCTGGCGCAGGGCTTAACGAACAAGGAAATTGCAGAGAAGTTGGTAATTACTACGAATACGGTCAAGAGGCACCTGAAGGCAATCTTCGAGAAGCTGAATGTTCACACGCGCTCGGCAGCAACCGCCAAGATCGCAGGGGGATGACAACCGGAGGTGGTTAATGAGAAACCACAAACATTGAAAGACTTGCAGAAGAACTAAAAAACCGAGTTGTTTTGTCCCCACTGCCGTGTAACAGCAAAAGGAAGAAAGAAATAAACAACCCAACCATAATGGTTGGGTTGTTCTGTAGATGCACCCAGAGAGGCTCGAACTCCCAACCTTCTGTTCCGAAGACAGACGCTCTGTCCAATTGAGCTATGGGTGCAAACGATATGCAGGTAGGCGGTAATTATAGTCTATTTATAGATTCCTATTGGAAGCGGTTGGCATGGGTAAACATCCGGTGGTAAACTTTTGTGAAATGTATGGAATTTCAGGAATCAAATGACAAGCTGGTTCGTTTATTGCTGGTGCGGCTGGAGCGCATCTCGGTTGATTCGCACTGGGCGCATCGCGCCAGTGGTGTGCGAGGTGCGCTTGTCAGAGTATTGACACAAATGGAAGGGGGAGAAACAATCGATCCCGTCTCCTTGCAGGCAAACCTTGTGGTTGGTTTCGAGATTTTGAAACGAGCCGCCGAAGAGTATTGATCCGTTTCCACGCTCGCGGAAATCAAAACAGGAGTATCTGATCGATACTCCTGTTTGCATTATGAGGAGGAAACCTGTTTCCTATTTGGTATGTTCGTCATTTGCATGATGAGAATGGGAGTGCGTATTGCCATTCGATTTGCCCGAAGAATTGAAGACCTGGGCCGCTGCCATCTCACGCCTCCTTAAGAATGCACTTACAATCACCAGGAGGATGATCAACAGGACGGCAATTCCAGAAGCAACCAGGACCGGGAGCAACCAGCTAGGCGGGGCGAGGCTAGCTGGTGCAGGAGAGGAAGAGGGAAGAGGAGTTGTGATGACCGCCTGCTCCGGAGGCACCAGCGTTCCTACTGCCGAAACCGTGGCAGAGGCATTTGCCGTCGCAATCTGCGTCCCGTTCGTGATGGCGAATACCCCGGTCAACTGATTGCGCAACTCACCTTGCAGCAGGGCATTCCCAGCCATGACTAACCCATCATCACTATTCCCAGCCAGCACTAGAATCTGCTTCTCGATATTGAAAGGGGAATTCATTAGTTGCAAGTACCCCACGCTCATTCCACTGGGAATTCGGTAGACCACCTGCATGTTGCTCTCGGTTGCCGTATCATTTTCGATGTCAAATGGAGCCGGGAGCTTGTCGTTGATCTGCGCGAGGAACGGAACCGTACTTGCTTTACCCACAACAATCAAAGACTTTTCATCGAGGACGGGTTGAGGGACCTCATCTGCATAGACCACTTCCAGGTTGGAAATTAAAGGGTTTGAAGCGCTGCCTAATTCATATGCCATCTGCCCGGCAATCTTCCAGGTAGAAGGATTCTCTTTAGGCAGGACAAACGCTACATCCCCAAAATCGCTGTGGGTCATAAAAAGATCGGGATAAAACTTCAAGTCCAACAGCCAGGGGCTACCCGCATTTGTATCGGTAACGGCAGGTAAGTGCAGGCTCGATTGATCGGAAATCGTCAACCAGGGATTGGAAAAGCCTGTGGAATCACAAGATGTGACAGCAAACAGCCTCGCAGTGATTGTCAACCGGTTTTCCCCGAATCGCAGCAAGCCAGGGGGAACCTTGATTTGCAGCGTTGTGAGCTGTTCCGATTCCTTGGAGAAGGCAGTACTGGAGATAATTTGATCGTTTAGCTCAACGCTAAAGGAGGAAAGGCCATAGTCAAGCAGGCCGGAATGATAATAGATTAAGTCAATCGTGGAGTCTTTCGAATTAAGCTGTTCTTTCGATGCATTGAACAGGTATTGCACGCTGTTCAACCCAATCCCGCTGATCGTTTCAGTCCTATATCCCAGACTCTGTAACGTAAAATCCTCGACAATGGGCAATGTTCTGGAGAGCAATTGCACGTCTGCTACATAGGCAAGCGCAGGATTTTCGTAAATCAAAATCCTGCCCGAGCTGACTGCCTGTGCTGCTTTGGTGACAGCCTCTGTAGAGTTCCCTCCCACGAATAGAATCGCCTTACTGTCATTCCACGGTGACATTGCCATCTCAATCACGCCGTCTGTTTCTGACTCAGCCGGAAGATTGACAAACTGGTTATTTTCCACCGCGAGCGGAAAGTTAATCTCACCCAGCAGATCAAATTGCTCGGGCCGGCCAACAAAGATCAGATTGCTGCCGGCAAGAATGGACTCGGTCAGTTCGCCAGCCGTCGCCATTCCCAAATCGAACGTTTCGTCAACCAATGACCCAAATCCGGACATCACATTAATGGCGGCCTGCAATTCTTTTACATCCGGCTCATCCGGAACAACGACAAGCGTTTTGTCCGGAACGAGTGCATTCCGCAAATGAAATGGAGACGGCAATCGCGAAAGATCCAATTCTGGCGAGGACACTTCAAACGGGAGTTTGAAGGTGGATGTCGGTTTTATGATAACAAGAGCTCGAATATTGTAAAGACAACTAAACTGCGCGTTGAGCGAGATGGTTAATTGGTGACGTCCATCCTGGCGGACGGCTGTTAACGATTCAGGCGGCAGGGAGAGCGTCATTGTCTGGGGACCCAAATCACTCAATGCAATCGTACTCACCAGGGTATCGTTGAAGGTTACCGACAATGTCCCCCCGTAGGGATTTTGCTCGGTTCCTATCAGACCGACGTCTGCCCCTGTCAGAGTCACCTCGTAATCCAGCTGCACTTCTCCGTTCGGCACAAGTCGCCAATTTGCCGGAATACTGAACAAGACGCGGGTTGAGTCAAAGGGGCTGACGAGGCTTGTCTCCTGAAACCCTAACTCACCAAAGGTCACAACCGCTTCGTTCTCCCCCACCTGGGTCAGAACATTTCGTTCTGTAATCTTTGACTCACTCCAGGTCCAGGCACGCACAGCAGGAGTATTTCCAGATAGCAATCCAACCAAAATCAAGATGGCTATGAATTTAATTTTCATCGCAAAACATCCTTCACATAACACTAAAGATACACTTTACCGGGCCTATCCAAACGGCCGTACCTTGTATAGATATACTTTTCCATCAGATTGCATAGCAACATCCAGGGCTTTCTCAGCCTGCTCGATGACCAAAGCCAGCGATTCCCCACCCTGACGGTCCGCCAGCCCAACTCTCATATCGAGCAGCACCGCGGTTTCCTCATCAGTGTCCAACGAAAATGGCTGGTCCAGTACATCCCGAATGCGCATCATTCGCCCCTCGGCGGATGCTCCATCTGTGGATGGCAGGAAGACGGCGAATTGCAGATTAGACCATCGCCCCACAATGTCATTCCCGCGCAGTTGGTACTTGAGCGTCTCTGCTACATGACGCATAATCTTATTGATGTATGCCTGTGGCAGCGAGTCGTAAAAATCCTGGATTCCATTCAAATGGATGATTCCAAACGTAAGGACGCTATCGGGCTGACTGCTGAGTTCCTGGCGTATCCTCCGTTCAAAGGAAGGCCGGGTGTAAGCCAGTGACTCGTAATCGATTTTATTGCGCTCGCCCAAACGGTCAAGCGTAGACGATAACTGATCCCGGAAAATCGCGAGCCCGATCCCTGCGACTGTCCCCACTAATAAGGCAAGCCCTGCGTTTTGAATCGGCTTGGGCTCGATAGGCTCGCTCGGAACAACTGCCTGATCCAGAAACTCAATATTGTAGATGACATAAAGCTTTTGGATAAAATCGATTGCATTCTGTCCTATCGAATTTGCCAGGATGGCAGCCACCTCGGGATCTGGTCCCCTTACACTGAATCGGATGATATTTGCATCGGGCAGAACAGTCGGAAACATTTCGTAACCATTGAACTGTTCCGGGTCTGCTCCCAACAAATGCATCGTCCCATTGATGATCTCGCGGCTGTTCAACACTTCGGCATAGGTGGAAACGATCGATCGCCTGTCCAATGCTTCCAGGCTATTAATCAGGTCTCCACTTGCTATATTTTGGATATTCGGGCTGACAATAAAACGTGCAACGGCTTCATAGGTGGGCCGGGTCAAGTAATACGAATATACCAGGGACAAGTTGACAGCGACCAGGGCAGCAATTAAGATCAGCCACCAACCTCTCCTGATAATCCTCAGATAAAATCGCATTTCCATAAGGAATTCTCCAACCGAAGGGTAAGATGAAAATTACCCTTGCATTTTCAATTTTAATCAGTATACCATTGGGTGGGATGGGTCTTTGAATGCCCTAAATGGGCTATTGCGAAGCGATGCGATGAGGCGGGACAATCGTCCACTTTCACTGATCTTATAAAGAACACCACAATATTGTGGTTGCTTACAATCAACATCAGGACGTTCATCTCCCCCGAAAAGATACACACGAAATTTCATCGCTACCAGTAGGTGAGACAGCTACAGCCAAGCTCTGAATTGCTGAAATAGATGGAAGGTTGAGTAGCGCATCTCATCTACACGTCAAACCTGTTACATAAATTTTTGCATCGTGACTTCATGTTACAATTTTATACACGTTTGGCATTATTCATGATGACTTTTCTTGCAATTATTGTATTGATCATTTTTCTTTTATCGGTTCTGCTACTTGCCTACATCTATGTGGGGTATCCAGCGCTGATCCTCTTGATAGGGAAGCTTTTCAGACGGCCTGTGACCAAGGCGTCTATCATGCCTTCCGTAACGATTGTCATTCCGACTTTTAATGAAGAAGTAGTCATCGCAGAGAAACTCGAAAACACGCTCCATCTGGATTATCCACAAGATCGTCTGCAGATCCTGGTCTGTGATGATGCATCTGAGGATCGTACGGTCGAAATTGTGAAATCGTATGGATGGGCAGGCGTTGCGTTGAGCCAGGGGACAGCTCGATCGGGAAAAGTGGGTGGACTGAACCGGGCGCTACCACTGGCTACCGGAGAAATCTTTGTGATTGCAGACGCCGATATCCTCCCCAGTCCGGATGCGCTGCGAGAATTAATCGCGAACTTTGGTGATGAAACGGTTGGCTGTGTCATGGCGCAGACAAAAATGGCTTCTACAGGCGAAGGTGCTGGCGGTGGTCTCTATTGGCGTTACGAAGCGCGCATCCGCCAGAGCGAAAGCGACCTCCACTCCACAGTGGCAGCGAGCGGACATTTTATGGCATTGCGCCGAAAACTCCTCCAGCCCATTCCTATGGATGTGATTCTGGATGATTTTTATCTGGCGATGATGACGATCCGGCAGGGATATCGCGTTATCTCGGAACCTAAGGCTATCGTCTGGGAGAGGCCAACGCAGTCTATGGGAGACGAGGTGAGCCGTCGTAGCCGCTTGACCGCGGGGCGCTTCCAGATCATCAGCATGAGTCGTGATTATCTCCCCTACTTGCCTCGCCTGCTTCAGTTTCAGGTGATCTCGCACAAGTTCCTGCGCCTGGCGATCCCTCACCTGATGATCGCTGCCCTGCTGTCCAACCTCCTTTATGTCTTAATCAGCATCGGCGCAGGCTCCTCATCGCTTTTGTCATTTGTCATGAGCGGAGCGCTGATTCTTCAGGCAATTTTTTATGGCTTGGCGATTGCCGGAAAAGTCTGGTTCAGGAAACTTTCCAGGCAATCGAAGCTGATCAAAGTTCTGATGCTTCCTTATTACCTATGCGCTACTAACTTCGCCGGTATTGCAGGACTGGCAAATTTTGTTTCGGGGAAGCGGACGGTCCTCTGGCAGCAGGCAACCAGGCGCTGAATGCGGACAACCAATTATCAACTGCTTGAGTCCACTTCATGACTGACTCTCCTAAGGTTCTCATCCTCGATCTTTCGAAACAGTACGGCGGTTCCAATTCACGAATCCTGTCGCTGATGACGCGTTCGAAACCGGGAACGATTGGACTGGCGGGTTTGAGGAACGGAGTCATCACCAAGCAAGCCAAGCAGATGGGCTTGAGCGTCCACGCGGTAGCCGGGCACAAAGCGGACCCCCTCTTGTTATTCCGACTCATGAAAGTGATTCGCAAGGAAGGCTACAACGTCCTGGATAGTCAGAACATTCAGTCCAAGTTCTGGGCAAATCTTGCGGCGCTCATTACGCGGACAGCGCTGGTTTCCACGCTCAATAGCTGGTACGCACACGAACACAGCACCACCCTGGTCAAAGGCAGGTTTTATACATCTCTAGAATTATTAACCAACCAAAGCCTGGACCTCTACATCACCGTTTCTGAACAGGACCGGCAAATGCTGCTGGGCTCGGGCATTCCTGAAAACGCGATTGAGTTGATCTATAACACGATTGACCTCGACACTTCCATTCCAGGTGATGGCGGCTGGTTAAGGAGACAGTTCGACCTGCCGCCTGAGTCAATTGTCTGCACGGGGATCGGACGCCTCGTCCCTCAAAAGGGGTTTGATATCTTAATCGAAGCCTTTGCGAAAATCGCCTCTCAGGTGCCCGATCTGTACTGCCTGATCATTGGCGAGGGAGAAGATAAAGAAAAATTGTCCGAGCAAATTCGCTCGGCAGGTCTGGAAGGGCGGATACGTCTCCTTGGATATCAGGACCGGTCGAAAGCCATGTCCATCTTGAAATCGAGCGATATCTTCGTTATGCCTTCTCGCTATGAAGGTACACCGATTGCTCTGCTCGAGGCGGCTGCCCTGGCGCGTCCCATTCTGGCAACCCGCGCGGGTGGCATCCCTGAGCTAGTCACGCACGAGCAACACGCGTATCTGGTGCCCACGTACGAACCTGAGGCGCTGGCACAGGGATTCGTCAAAATGGCGCTGGATCGCGACTACGCACAAAAGCTTGGGCAAAACGCGCAGCAACGAGTTCGAGAGCGATTCAATCCCGACCATCAAGTCA
>DATFHE010000369.1:0-4581 GCA_035248745.1 Anaerolineales bacterium
AACTTTGGGTTCTTTTGATTGAGTTCCGGCAGATCGTTGCCGGGCATCAGCGCGTACCAGTATGCCAGTTGTTTTTTACGCGGCTTCCATTTCATTTTGAAGGTCTCATTCCCGGAACCCATCAAGCTGCGCCCGAGATCAAATGTTTTGCAGCCTCTGCGAGAATAATATTCCAGGGCTGACCAATATAGAAACTCACCAGCATACTCCGAACGGAAGCGACGCAGGATATTGGCATGTAAATTTGTGACCATATCGCAGTGAGAGATGAAGACTCCTGCGCCGGCCAATTCACCCTGCGGGCCGTACACAACAGCGAACTCCAGCGAGCCGCCGAGCGACTCTGCCATACTGCGCAAATACGCTTTACCGTGATATGGTGAGCCAAGTTCGTGCATACTGCGTGCCAGGGCTTCGTAGGCATCATCGAGCAACTCGAGATGGTCAAACTTGATGGAAAAACCCTTGCGTTGCGATTTACGGATATGGTTACGGTGATCGGAACTATAGTCTTTCAACCATTCTTGTGGCTGAGATGGAAGGTCTACAAGATAGGTGGCATACACGGGATGCTGAGTCCAGCCTTCCGGAGGATTCTCTTCGCCTGCCTCAAACCGGACGTTGACATATTGCACGCCCAACTCGTTGCCCAATAGCTGAGCCTTATCCAACAAGGCATCGCGGGATACACGAGAGGAATAAGCAAACCCGCCATATGAGCCAAATGGCGCGGTGGTGAGGTAATCTCCGAAGAGGAAGTGCTTCACCCGAACGAGAGCGAGCCATCCATCGATGGTATTCTCCGTCTGAGAGAGAATTCGGTAAAGAGGGAATCGGTAGGTCTTGTGGACAAACGTCAGCCAGAGGTCCAGCCCGACAAACCCGCTGGAACAAGCAAGCGCTTCTGGCAAAACAATTGATTCGTCTTCTTGAAGGAGGCGGACCTGCGGAACCAAGTCCAGGGTCATCGGGCTTCCATGATTTTCAAAGTTTCCTCCAGGTAGGTTCCCAGCGGGGAGACGGGGAAATTGCGCAACAGTTCTGCCAGGAAAAATGATTTATCGCGCAGGAAGGGTAGAAATAACGGGTTCCGCATCAAGTCCCGCGTGAGACGTGAAGATATCCCTGGGCTCACCAATTCGTAAGGATGCAAAATGAGCACCGGGCTGAGCCCGCGCTTCAATTCCTGCTCGATAATCTTGAAGAGACGTTTCCCCATCAATCCAATACTGAAGCTGGAACCGTAAGGGAATTCACCGCCAAATAATAAATTGAACGAAAAATCGCGCGGGGCAATGTACTCCTCATTTTTCCCATGCAGTCGCAGCGTACTGACGGGAATCTCCCAAACCTTTCCTTTTCGCAGTAAGGTGCCTGCGGGTGCATATATTGAGGAGCTGTATAGAAAGCCTGCGTCCCCCAGCAGTTCATACCCCGACTCGCTGATGCCGACCATCGGCGCGCGATAACCGCGAACGCCGTATTGCTGGCACCATACCGCGGAGGCGCGCAGGTCTTCGGCGAGTTCCTTCACATTAATCAGCGGACGATGAATCTGACAGTGCAAGCCCAGCTCATGCCCGGCGGCAATGATCTTTTCAGGCACCTCCGGGTACCAGCCAGCGATCTCCCCGACCAGATAAATGCTGGCTTTTGAGTCGCCCAGTTGCTCGAGAATCGGATCGATCGCATCTGAAGTAAAGCCTGCATCGAGATTGCGGCGCTGCTCATGATCGGTCAGCTTGTCATAATGGCGAAAGAGTGCGAACACCGGCTCATAATCAATGCTCAGCAGCACGCGGGGAGAAAGTGACATAAAGGAGGTGGGAGGGTAACCCGTTAATAATGGTGTAGTCATCCCGCTTTTTGCAGGATGACTACACCATTATATAACCATGACTGCACAGACTAGGGAACAATCCAGGTCCCGGTTTCACCCTTGAGCGCGCGGCCGATATTCTCCGGGTTCGTGATCAGCGCCTGTTTGCCGCCATTCTCAAGGAACCAGGTGATGGCTTGCACTTTAGGCGCCATCGAACCCTTCGCAAAATGGGTGCCCTCTGCGAGGTATTGTTTGGCTTCGGCAAGAGTCATCTTATCCAGCCACTTCTGGTCGGGTTTGCCAAAGTTGATGGCAACCTTTTCCACAGCGGTGGCGATGAGGAATAATTCCGCGCCGATCTCCTGAGCGAGCAGAGACGAGGCGAAGTCCTTGTCGATTACGGCGGCGACTCCCTGATATTCGCCGTTGCCTTTGTCCACCACCGGAATCCCGCCGCCACCGACGGTAATCACGGTGACACCGGCATTGAGAAGTAACTTGACCGAATCCAGCTCAAGGATTTTTTGGGGTAACGGTGATGGAACAACGCGGCGCCAGCCGCGGCCGGCATCTTCCACCACCGACCAGTCCATCTTGCTTTCGCGCCGTTTTGCTTCTGCTTCTTCCATGAACGAACCGATCGGCTTGGACGGTTTCTGAAACGCCGGGTCAGTCTGATCTACCAGCATTTGCGTGATCACCGTCGCCGCGCCTTTCGGGATGCCGCGCCTGTGATATTCGTTTTGCAGCGCTTGCTGAAATTCGTATCCGATGGCACCCTGTGAATCCGCACCGCAGACATCGAGCGGCACTTCATGCATCCCCTCCACCTTCGCCGCGATCTCAGAGCGGCGCAGGATGAACCCCACCTGCGGCCCGTTGCCGTGGCCGATCGCCAGGTCCCAGCCTGCCTCGATCATGTCCGCGATATGATGGGCAGTCTCACGCAGCGCCGCCACCTGATCTTTCACGGTCACGTGCTTATCGTCTCGAATCAACGAGTTGCCGCCAACGGCAACGACAGCGAGTTTATTAGGCATTCTCTTTCCCCTACGCCATGGTCAATGCCATGACAGCTTTCTGTGCGTGGAGACGATTCTCCGCCTCATCGAACACAACCGAGTTCGTACCATCCAGGATGGCGCTGGTCACTTCGATATCGCGGTCCGCAGGCAATGGATGCATGTAGATGGCATCCTGTTTTGCCACGCTGAGCTTAGCATCGTCCATGATCCAGTCCTTGTAGGAGTCCTGAAGCTTCTTGCCCTCGGCTTTATCAGTCGTTGTTAGGAGCGGACCCCAGGACTTGGCGTAAATCACATCGGCGTCCTTGCAGGCTTCGGTCATACCATCCTTGCTGTCGATGATCTCGAAACCGGTGCCGGCGATGCGGGCTTGTTCTTTCGCCTGCTCGACGATATCGGGCATGAGCGGGAACTCCGGCGGGTATGCCAGTGTGACGTCCATACCAAAACGCGGCATTTGCAGGATCAACGATTGTGGCACAGAGATCGGTTTGAGGTAGGAAGCCGCGTACGCCCATGAAACAACGATCTTTTTTCTGCGAAGGTCACGTCCCTTTTTCTCCATGATGGTCATTAAGTCTGCCAAGCACTGAAAGGGATGATAGACATCGCACTGCATGTTCAAGACGGGCGCCCGGCTGGATTTGGCAACATCGTTCAAATACTTATTTCCATCGCCAAAGTCACAGTGGCGAATAGCGATGCCGTCGAAATAACGGCCGAAGATTTCACCGATCTCCACAGGGGTATCTCCGTGAGAGATCTGGGTGGTATTGGAATCAATGAAAGCAGCATGTCCGCCCAGTTGCGCCATTCCGGCTTCAAAGGAACCGCGCGTGCGTGTGGAGGAAAAGAAGAACAGCATCGCCAGGACCTTGTCACGCAGGTAGGCGTGAGGTTGACCGAGCGCGCGCTTGCGTTTGAGATCCCAGGCAATATCCAAAACGGTCTCGATTTCCTCTTTTGTAAAGTCCAGGTCACCGATGAAGTCGCGACCTCTAAAATTTGTTTGCATTCTACTCATCTCCTTGTCTTCTTGTTATTCGTCTGCCAGTCAGTTTTTGTTTAACCTGATACTCGTAATACTTCTGCATTTACGAATTTTCCATCCTGCCAAAAGAGCCGTGCCCCTTCACAATAGTTTGCTTCGTACCCCCAGGATTCATAGTCCGCATTCGGGAACGCTGCGACCACGCCCAGTTCGACGACACCACCGTGATTGATGACTAATGCAGCTCCACTCT
Source organism: Anaerolineales bacterium (assembly GCA_035248745.1). Taxonomy (GTDB): domain Bacteria; phylum Chloroflexota; class Anaerolineae; order Anaerolineales; family Villigracilaceae; genus Defluviilinea. Next base: position 4,092 of record DATFHE010000369.1, read on the forward strand.
CATCCAGCGAATTCGCCACCTGGGCATAATAATCTGCAAGGCTCTTTGCATACTTCGCCGTGGCGTTGCCGCGTTTCACTGCTTTAGCATAGGCAGCAAAGGATTGCGGCCATGGAACTTCAGCCTCCACATAAGGTCCGTACGTGCTCATAAGCTCCACCTGCTCGTCTACAGCAAATCCCATCGCAATCGCCGTTTCAAATGCACGCGGAAGCGTGCTCGTCACCACGCGGTCAAACGGACCGCTACTTTCTCCAACCCGCCGCGCAAGCGTGACACCTTCTCGCGATAAGTGGATGCCTGGTTTGGAGCGAATGGAATGCCGTCGAACTTCTATCGTTTTCATTTGATTAGGCTGGGTAAAAGTGCGTAAAACTCTGTAGCCTTGACCATATCGTCCAGAGACACACTGTCGTTCACGGTGTGAGCGGTCTCCTCATCGCCGGGACCAAAGCCGATCGAGGGAATACCAGCCTTGCCCGCCCAGTAA
>DATFHE010000370.1:0-13293 GCA_035248745.1 Anaerolineales bacterium
CCCGAGGGGAGCAAGAGAAGAGCAGTAAACAGTAAATGGTAATCAGGGCGAGCGTACGGCGTGGAGAACGGGGCATGGGGGTATTTTACCGCTTGTCTCATTAAGAAATAGCACTTCTCGTATGGACGAAAAAACCTCCCGCCAGGTTCCCTTCGGAATGGCGGGAGGTGAACGACTAGTAGGTTTCGTTTTCAAACGGCTGGCATTAGGGCATGCCGAATCGTAACTGAGTGTCGAGACCTATATTGTTATACCAGGGGAACCAATACGTAGTGTCCAGTTGTTTTGCAGGCAGTCCCATAAGCTCAGAGAAACTGGTCTGAATGCCCCGTACGGTGTAGATCACACGCTCGGCAACGACGATGTTTTGGTCACTGACAATCTGCACGGGTCCGTCATTGATGTCATCGAAACTCAGCCGTGTACTCTCGTTTGCTCCCAGGATGATACCGCTCACAGGAGTCACCTCTGTGCCTCCAACGAAAACATGCACGGTGGCTGTGGAAGCGCTGACGTTCCCAATCCTGAGCTGCGTGTCCAAGTCCACATTGTTGTACCAGGGCAGCCAGTACGTAGTGTCGAGCTGGTCCTCGGGCAATGCCATCATCTCTGAAAAACTGGTCTGGACGCCTTGGACCTTGTAAATGACGCGCTCTGCGGCGACAATGTTTTGATCGCTGACGATCTGCACAGGACCATCGTTGATGCCATCGAAGCTCACACGCGTGCTCTCGCCAGCCGAGAGGACAATGCCGCTGACGGGAGTTACCTCTGTGCCTCCGATAAAGATATGTACAGTGGCGGTGGAGACGCTGACGTTCCCGATCCTGAGTTGAGTATCCAGAGCCACACTGTTGTACCAGGGCAGCCAGTATGTGGTGTCTAAGTGCTTCTCTGGCAGTGCCATCATTTCGCTGAAGCTGGTCTGGACGCCCTTCACTGTATAGATCACGCGCTCCGCTGCCACAATATTTTGATCACTGACAATCTGGACCGGCCCGTCGTTGATGCCATCAAAGCTGATACGAGTGCTCTCTCCGGGCAAGAGGACGATACCACTGACGGAGGTAACCTCCGTGCCCGCAATAAAGACGTGTACGGTGGCGGTAGAACCTGTGGTGTTGCCGAAACGCAGTTGCGTATCCAGATCCACATTGTTGTACCAGGGCAGCCAGTACGTCATATCTAGTTGATCATTTGGCAAGCCCATCAGCTCTGAGAAGCTGGTCTGGACGCCCTGGACTTTGTAGATTGCGCGTTCCGCCGCCACAATGTCCACATTGCCTTGTACTTGCACAGGACCATCGTCGACTCCTGTAAAGCTCTGGCGGGTGCTTTCACCTGGCGTTAACCCAAAGGGACTGCCCTGCACTTCCTGCCCGGCAATGAATACCTGTGCAGCTGATGCCGCATTGCTCACTGTAAAGGACTGCTGGACCTGAGGGGCTGGCAGGTAGTGTTCGTTGCCTGCCTGGTTGGCGTTGATCACACATGTGCCTGCCCCAGTAAAGGAGACTTCGCCGGTATTGATGGTGCAGACCGAGGAGGCACTCGCATCGATCGTCAAATCCACCGGCAAGCCGGACGTGGCTGTCGCGGTCGGGGTATAGGTTGCTCCACCGACCTCGGCACTGGCTGGCGCCGTTGATGTGAAACTGATTGTTTGCGTTGAGCGCGTATCTGTGGCGACATTCAGATATCCCGTTGTCGGAGCAAAGAAGGTGTCGTTGGGGAAGGCTGCGGCGGAGGTGGAGGAACCCCGTGTCCCGTTCATTGTGCCCAGGCCTCCAAGTGTAAGGCTGTTAACACCGAGATTGGCACCGGTAATACTGGCTCTTGCCGTCCCCGTAGGAGCGATAGTTAGATTACCGGTCGCTAACGGTGAATCATCCGGCATTGTGATGAATTTATCACCCGAGCCGCTGAAAATGAGGGTACTGTAGGTTTGAGGCTTTACCGTCTGATCCCCGGCACCACTGTAATTGACCGTGTTACCAGGCGTAGTGACGGTGAGGGTGGTAATAGTAGGCGGGGTAAGATCGCTGATGTTTAGCACACTGGTGGCAGTGGCGTTATTAAGTACTGTAATAGTACCCGAATCTTCGAGGTTCACGATACCACCTGCATTGTTCGTGATACCAGCAATGGTCCCCGTCCCGTTGAGGTGAATGGTGCCTGTATTCGTGAACTTCGCCGGGGCAGTGGAAATTAGACCTGCACCTGTCTTGGTGAAGGTTCCCGCATTGGCAAGAGTGTTAATAGAAGTATTACCACTCAGGTTGATCGTACCGGAAGCGCTATTGGTCAGCTCGCCTGTTCCAAGAAGAGTTGTTCCAATCGTTAGTGTGCCATGGTTGGTATAGGTACCTGCGACCGAAACTCTGGCAATAGCGCTGTTCGTCGAGCCGCCGATCACCTTACCTGTGCCACCAAATCCATGTGTTGAGTTGTCAGACGTGATGAAGACGCTGGCATTGTTCGTGAAGTCGTCGAAGAAGGTATAGGCATTGTTCGAACCATTTCCAGCAGTCGCTTCGTTCCATGCAGCACCACTTGCCAGGGTAACAGATCCCAGGAATCGCATAGTGCGCGAAGTGAGGTCGGTGGAACCAAAGTTAATAGTGCCAGCAATTAAGGTCTCGCTATCTACTGTGAGATCCTGCAGGATGTTCACAATGCCCCCGCTATTGATCGTCAGGGAGGAAGCCGTATACGTTCCGTCTCCGCCTGCATTCAAGACCCCGACACTGTTGACCGTCAATACCCCGAACGCCACATTCTCCGTCGCGTTAACGGTGCCATTGACAGTCAGCGTTTCGAAAGTGGTATCAGGATTGAAGACATTAAGTGTGCCGCCCGCGTTGACCGTTACGTTCCCGGTTTGATTCACGGGATTGGCTATGATCGTCACAACGTGGGTATCTGCGATAATGACGTTATCGGCGGGACCCACGCCCTGCACATGATAGGGAATGTCCATATGAGCGGCAGCGGCCGGGCTCACCAGTGTCAACTCGGTATCGCTTGTGATGGATGCCACTGTTCCAATTTGAACGTCTGCTATAGTCTTAATAATATTGCCAACGCTCAACTCGCTGAGGAATGCCGTTCCTGTACCCGTCACGGTCGTGCTCCCCAGGGAGACGCTGATCGTGCCCGAGCGTTGTGTATTGGGCCAGGCAGTTGCCTCCCAGGTACCAGACGCTACGCTGGTGATGTCCAGGCTGACCGCAACTGCCGGGATCACAGGCAGCATTACGAAGACCATTGTCATAATCGTCAAGAGGGCAGTTGCTCTATTCATAACGGTTTTTATACTGATTTTTGTATCCATAGTTCTCCTTGGTTTTGACTGGTACTGGGACGTGCTCTTCGTCCGCAAAATGCATTCGAGAAGAATAAACTTATTTAGTTTTCGACTTTTCTAAGTGAGGATTATCATTGCGGAAGAGGCAAATTGTTACCGTTATTATTATCCTATGTGTCAAATGTTAATTTTTCATTAAGATTCGCTTTTCAAATCTTATTGGCACAGGTATTAAGAGCCCATATCAATGTTAATCAAAGGACTGCCAGTTTCGCTGCCCAAAGAGCCTTTTTGAAAGCCAATATAGTTCATTAGTCTCGCAGGTTACTAAAATCTCTTCACGAAGATGGCCAGATCATCACCATCCATATAGAAGTCTTTGATGGTCGCTTCCAGTGCATAGCCCATACCGGTATAAAACTTTCGCGTGGCTTCGTAGTGAGACGTCCCTGAAGTTTCGGCGATCAGCATCCGCCCGCCAGCTTTGCGCACCTCTTCTTCGCAGGCAGTCAGTAACGCGCGCCCCACGCCGTTGCGATGTGTCTGGGAGTCAACGGCGATCCAGTACAGGTCAAATACGCCGTCCGTGAGATCGCGCGGACCGTAACAGGCAAACCCGAGGACGCGCTCGCCGTCCCGATCCACGATGAAGTTATAACCGCCCACGGTAGGGCCGATCGTCAGGTAGTCCTCCCAGAGTGCCACCACACATTCGACTTCCTCCTGGCTGAAGACCCCGGCTCGGGCAGCGATATCTTGAATTTGTGGACCGTCTGTTTCCGTTGCGGCGAGGATCATATACTCCGTCCTTTACGTTCGACAATTGCGTCGAGATTGTTGTCCATCAACGCTATCCCGGCGATGATAGCCCTTAAATTATCGGGTACTCTGTGATTTTCGGCAAGCCTTGACGTTAGGGAAGTGAAGCGGGTGCAACGACTGAAAAGATTTGGACAAATTCCCGCGGATTACTACATGTAGAAATAAGTGTATCTTATAATTGATTTGTGTCTACACTGGTTTTAGCAACCAAGCTTTACATCCCTCCGACTCGACCACAATTAGTCCCGCGTCCTCGGCTGATCGAGCAGCTGAACGAGGGATTGCAGCACACGCCAGGTGTGACGCTCATCTCTGCCCCGGCTGGGTTTGGGAAAACCACGCTGGTCAGCAGCTGGCTGTACGAACGATGGGTTGACGCACAGGAAGGCAAACCGAGAAAGCAAGTGGCATGGTTATCACTGGACGAAGGGGACAACGACCCGGCGCGCTTTCTCTCGTATCTCATCGCGGCACTCCAAACGATTGCACCGGAGATAGGAATGGAGATGTCGGGAATACTCCAATCCCCGCAACCACCGCCAACTGAGGTAGCCCTTACGACCCTGCTCAACGAAATGACCGCCATCCCGGATCGTTTTGTCCTCGTTCTGGATGACTATCATGTAATTGATTCCAAGGCAGTGGATCAGGCACTCACCTTTCTGATCGATCATCTCCCCCCACAAATGCATCTGGTCATCGCCACGCGGGAGGACCCGGATCTGCCTCTCGCCCGGTTACGCGCCCGCGGCTACCTGACCGAGCTGCGCGCGGCCGACTTACGTTTTACCCTGGCGGAAGCCGCCGAGTTTCTTAACCGGGTCATGGGATTAACACTCTCCGCAGACGATATTGCCGCGCTGGAGAGCCGCACCGAAGGCTGGATTGCCGGCTTGCAGCTCGCGGCGATTTCTATGCAGGGACAGAGAGATGCCGCCGGTTTCATTCAATCCTTTACCGGCAGCCATCGATTCGTGCTGGATTATCTGGTAGAAGAAGTCCTGGCGCAGCAGCCCGAACAGATCCAGATGTTTCTGCTGCGCACATCGATTCTGAACCGCATGTGCGGTTCCCTTTGTGACGCCGTGCTCACTGCGCCTCCCGGATACGGACAGGAAACATTGGAGTATCTTGAGCGCGCTAACCTTTTCATCGTCCCTCTGGATAACGAGCGGCGCTGGTATCGGTATCATCATCTCTTTGCCGAGCTGCTGCGGCAGCGGCTGCAACAGAGTGTTCATGCATCCGCACAGACAGGCAACGCAGATAGCCTGATGAACGAACTACACATCCGCGCCAGCCAGTGGTGTGAAGACAATGGGCTCGAGATGGAAGCCTTTCAACATGCTGCTGCAGCAAACGATATCGATCGCGCCCAGCGCCTGATGGATGGAAAGACAATCCCCCTGCATTTCAGTGGTGGAGTCGCTCCGTTGCTGGAATGGCTGGACTCGCTGCCGAAAAAGGTCAAGGATAGCAGACCTTCCTTGTGGTGGAGGCATGCAGCGCTGCTCTTGATCAACGGTCAAACAATCGGCGTGGGCGAAAAACTACAGGCAGCGGAAGTCTCTCTGGCTGCCGTCCTGGGAGGAGCCGAACCGGACAATAAGACCCGAAACCTGATCGGGCAAATTGCCGCCGCGACGGCTACGCTGGCTCTCACCCGGTACGACGTGGAAACTATGCTCGTTCAGTCCCGCCGCGCACTGGAATATCTATCCTCCGAAAACATGTTTACGCGCGCGACCGCCAACTGGACTCTGGGATATGCTTACACCCTGCAGGGAGATCGTGCTGCCGCCCGTCAGGCATTTACGGAATCGATTTCTCTGAGCCAGGCGTATGGAGCAATCTTCAGCGCCATCCTGGCGACGATCGGTCTGGGTTTGATACAGGAATTGGACAATCAGCTCCATCAGGCGGCTGAGACGTACAGGTACGTTCTGCAACTGGCAGGCGATCACCCGCAGCAAATTATCAACGAAGCACATCTGGGGCTGGCACGTGCCCTATATGAATGGAATGATCTGGAGGCTGCCGAGCGACATACGCAGCAGAGCATCCAGCTTGCGCGCCAGTATGAAAGCGTAATTGACAGAGCCATTATCGCTGAGGTATTTCTCGCCCGCCTGAAATTAGCCCAGGGAGATGTCGCTGCCGCAGACTCGATCCTGGCACAGGCTGACCAGTCTGTGCGTCAGCATAACTTCATCCACCGGATGCCAGAGGTCGCTTCGGTCCAGGTGCTAACGCTGCTTCGTCAGGGCAATCTGGAGGAGGCGGCTCGGCTGGCGCAAACGTATGTTCTTCCTCTCAGCCGAGCGCGTGTCCACCTGGCACAGGATGACCCGTCTGCAGCACTAGCAATTTTGGCTGCCTATCGACAGTATGTAGAGGCAAGGAACTGGCAGGATGAACGCCTCAAGACAATGATTCTGCAAGCGGTTGCTCTCCACGCCCAGGGGGAAAAGGGGGAAGCGATGCAAGCACTGCACGCGGCTCTGACAGTCGCAGAACCGGAGGGCTTCATTCGGATCTTCGTCGACGAAGGAGCACGGATGGTACCACTCCTCTCCGAGGCGCTTGCCCGGGATATTCTGCCTGCCTATACGAGTAAGCTACTGGCTGCATTGGAAGCTGAAAAGCATAGGACACAAGAAACCTCCTCCCCCCCGCGCGCAGCGTACATCCAACCTGAGAGCGAATCTCTAAGCCCGCGCGAGCTGGAAGTATTGCAGCTCGTCGCGCAGGGGCTCTCCAATGACGAGATCGGCAAACGGCTTTTCCTCGCACTGGATACCATCAAAGGGCATAATCGAAAAATTTTTGAAAAACTGGGGGTCCAGCGGCGCACCGAAGCAGTTGCCCGCGCCCGCGAGTTAGGCTTGTTATAAATGGAGCGCTGGTTCGCTTGATATAAAATTATCCGCAAGGGGCAGAATTAACACCGTATTTCCATGACACCAAGACAACACCTCGAATAACACTTTCGTGTCTAACGCGTAGCATCATGGCGTAGATATACTACCTCTACATCAAACAGAAAGAGGAACAACTGATGGATATCTACGAAGCGTTATATACAACCCGGGCAATGCGGCGATTGAAACCGGACCCGATTCCCTACGAGGTACAGGCTCGCATCCTGGATGCTGCCATCCGCGCGCCCCATATTGGAGAGGGATGGCGGTTTATCCTGGTCGACGACCCGGAGATCAAGTCTCGTCTGGCACCGCTCTATCGGAAAGGATTTGAAAGCATGATCGGTGGAGTTCCCGAAGAGCTCTTCGCCGACGTGATCAAGACCGATACACAGATGGGACGAATAGTTCGATCGGGTCTTTACCTGGTCAATCATTTCGCCGAAGTTCCGTTATTTCTGATGGGTTTTGGGCGCAGCAAAGATGGTGCCGGTATTTACCCCGCACTCCAGAATGCAATGCTGGCAGCTCGTGCTGAAGGGATCGGCTCTACCCTGACAGGCTTTCTACAGACGTATTTCGCAAATGAGGTAATGGAGATCCTCGGCGTGCCAAAGGACGCTGGCTGGTTTATGCACGGGGTTGTGCCGATGGGCTACCCGCTTGGGAAATGGGGTGTTGGTGTCCGTAAGCCAGTTCACGAGGTCGCCGCGCGCAATAGCTGGGAGGGGGACTTAGGGTTCACTGTTCCGGAGCTATTATGGCAGAAGTGATTGACTCCGGCGAATCAACAGTTTATCAAATTCGGGTCAAGAGCCATCTGGGCTCAGATTGGACAGACTGGTTCGAAGGGTTAACGATCACTCTGGAAGAGGATGGCGATACCTTACTTACTGGTCCCGTACTTGATCAGGCTGCATTATATAGATTGCTCAAAAAAGTGCGGGATCTGGGAATTTTACTGGTCTCCGTGAATCCAGTCCCCTTCTATGACAACCAGCTTCAAACAGGCAGTAAAAAATGAGTGCAGAAAAATTAGGAGATATTCAAATGACAACCCGTACCGCCTCCACCTCGCCCCTTGTTACTGCAAGACTTGCAGGATTCTTTTATCTGCTACAGGTCCTGCTATTTATTTCATCCAGCCTGATTCTGCCAGAAGATCCATCAGCAACGATCAGCAATCTCAGGTTATCTGAATCGCTATTCCGTTTCGGCAGTGTCGGTATTTTGGTCGGACAGATCGTTGGCATATTGTACGTTCTACTTTTATACAAACTACTCAAACCGGTCCATAAGAACGTTGCCATGCTGATGCTTGTATTTGCTCTCATGGTCCCTCCGATCACAATGCTCAACGAGGTGACTCGTCTGAGTGTCCTGCAATTCGTAGACGGGGCAGGGTACCTGAACGTATTCACAACAGAACAGCTGGAGGCGCTGGCTTACTTTTTTATTCGCTTGCACAGCGATGGAACGAACATTGCTTTAATTTTCGCCGGCCTTTGGCTGCTCCCCCTCGGATATTTGGTTTTCCAGTCCCGGTTCCTCCCCCCAATTCTGGGTGTCTTGTTAATCCTTGGCGGTTTTGGTTATCTCATCTACGCGTTTGGGTCGCTTCTTTCAGACGGCTACAACCTGGGTATTGTTTTGCTTACGGGTTTGGCGGAAGTATCGTTCCTCCTGTGGCTTTTGATCAAAGGTGTAAACACAGAGCGCTGGCAGGCGCGCGCACTCGAGTCGGTGTGATCTAAGAAGCGACAAAGGATCACGGAGTAGTTGTCGATGATACTTCTACACATTATAGGTGGACTTATAAGTTTGACTTCCGGTGCGGTTGCTCTTTCTGCACCAAAGGGAGGGAATCTACATCGCAAGAGCGGAATCATATTTGTCTACGCGATGCTGGTCATGTCGACCAGCGGTGCGGTGATGGCAGTTCTGATGCCGGAGAGGATTTCGGTCATCGCCGGTTTGCTGACCTTTTATCTGGTAGTCACAGCTCTGCTCACAGTCCGTCCACGTCATCGCAGGTTCGACTGGATAGGTGCAGGTGCTATGGTCTTCGCATTCATGGTGGCTGTTCTCAGTATCCTATTCAGTATGCAAAGCCTGAATGACGCAAACGGAATAGCACCCATTGGCTTCATCTTTGGTGCCGTAGCACTGCTGGCAGCGTTCGGGGATGCGCGTTTGCTGCTGACACGGAGCATTCCATGGGCACAACGGATTGCGCGTCATTTGTGGCGCATGTGCCTGGCCTTGTGGATCGCCACCGCCTCCTTCTTTCTGGGGCAGTCCGATGAGTTCCCGGAGGCGCTGCGCATCATGCCCCTCTTATGCACTCCTGTGCTGCTCGTGTTGTTGCTGATGTTCTACTGGCTTGCGCGCGTCTTGTTTACCCAATGGCGCCCACAAGCGTGACAATTTGTTTCAGGGTTGGATTCCGTAACCCAGTGAGATAGACTGTCACAAACTATTTTTATAAAGGAAACTGATGAAAGCAATTCTATTCCCTAATTATGGCTCGCCAGATGTACTGCAGCTGGCGGAGGTCGCAAAACCTGAACCGAATGAAAATCAGGTGCTGGTAAAAGTGATTGCAGCAGCCGCAAATCCCCTGGACTGGCATGGTATGAGAGGCGAACCATTTATCGCACGCATGGGCAACGGGCTTCGCAAACCCAAAGACCAGAGGCTGGGTGCAGACATCGCGGGACGGGTAGAAGCGATTGGCAGCAGTGTCACCGAATTCAAACCCGGCGATGAGGTATTCGGCGCTGTCGGCGCAGGCGGTTTTGCCGAGTACGTATGTACTCGTGAAAAAAATCTGGCTTTGAAACCAGTCAATATATCCTTTGAAGCCGCCGCTGCTGCTCCTGTGGTCGGGTTTACAGCTCTACAAGGTCTGCGTGATACCGGACAGATCCGCCCCGGGCAAAAGGTCCTGGTGAACGGTGCCGCAGGTGGCATTGGTACGTTTGCCGTGCAGCTCGCCAAATCGTACGGAACGGAAGTGACCGGCGTTTGCAGCACCAGTAATCTGGACCTGGTGCGTTCGATCGGCGCAGACTACGTGGTGGATTACACGCGAGAGGATTTCACCAGAAACGGGAAACAGTATGATTTGATTTATTGTGCGATCGGAAATCGTTCGGCATTTGACTATCGGCGCGCATTGAAACCGCAGGGAATTTGCGTCATTGCCGGGTTTACATCCATGCCGCTTTTATTTGGTAATATGATCCTGGGACCCCTTGTGTCGAAACGTGGAGGACAGAAAGTCACAGGGATGGGAATGTCGAATGCAAATAAAGAAGATTTACTGGCGATCCAGGAGCTTCTCAAGACGGGTAAGGTCGTCTCGGTTATCGATCGGCGTTACCCGTTGCGCGAGACAGCGGAAGCGCTGCGCTATCTCGAAAAAGGACATGCCCGAGGAAAAGTAATCATCAACGTGGAATAGCATAGCAATAGTGTTTGAAGGGATGCCCATGAAAGCAATCGTTTGGACGAAATACGGACCGCCCGATGCGCTTCAACTCCAGGAAGTCAAAACACCGACTCCTAAGGAAAATGAAGTACTCATCAGAGTCCACGCTGCAACCGCCTCCCAGGCGGATACCGAATTCCGAAGGCTCAAACTTCCTTTCTTGTTTGCGATCCCCCTGCGGCTATATCTTGGGATCACGAAACCAACCCGCATCACGATACTTGGGACGGAGTTTGCCGGAGAGATCGTAGCAGTGGGCAAAGAGGTCACCCGGTACCAGCCAGGCGATCAGGTGTTTGGATATACCGGTCTTGGTATGGGAACCTATGCTGAGTACTTATGCCTGTCTGAAAAACCTTCTGCGTTGGCGAGCGTGATAGGGATCAAGCCCGCCAACCTGACGTATGAAGAGGCAGCCGCCGCTCCATTTGGCGGACTCGAAGCACTACACGCCCTCAGGCAGGCAAATATCCAGCCAGGGCAAAAGGTTTTGATTGTCGGTGCAGGCGGCAGTATTGGCACATTTGGAGTGCAGCTTGCCAGGTATTATGGGGCGGAGGTGACCGGCGTGGATAAAAAAGGAAAGCTGGAAATGCTGCGCTCCATCGGCGCAACGCATGTGATGGATTACGCCCGGGAAGATTTCACGAAAAACGGTCAGACCTATGACGTCATATTTGATACGATTGGTAAGAGTCCATTTTCCGGCAGCTTAAGATCTCTGAAGAAACACGGAACCTATATCAACGCCAACCCTGGACTGTTTGGCGGGGTTCGAATGCGACAGCTTTCGAAGAACACGAATAAAAGAGTCATCCCTTGGTCAGCCAGCTATACCACTGATAATTTAATGACCCTGAAAGACCTGCTCGAGGCGGGAACGATAAAACCGGTCATCGATCGACGCTATCCACTGGAACAGACCGCGGAAGCGCATCGCTATGTTGACTCAGGGCAGAAAAAGGGAAACGTTGTCATTACGATAGAGGAATCCGCATGAAAGCAATTGTTTATTACAACTATGGTTCACCCGATGTCCTTAGAATAGAAGAGGTTGCTGTGCCGACTCCCTCCGACGATGAAGTACTTGTCAAGATTCATGCGGTATCTATCAATGGATCGGACCGGGAAGGGTTAATTGGGAAACCGTTGTATGCCCGCCTGGGAGGGCTGCGAAAACCGGGGTATCCCATCCTTGGCTCAGACATCGCCGGGCGAGTAGAAAAGATAGGCAAAAACATCAAAGAGTTTCAACCCGGGGATGAGGTCTTTGGTGAAATCCCGGGCTATCACGGCGGGTTTGCCGAATATGCCTGTGCGTCAGAAAAGACCCTGGCACAGAAACCGGCGGGACTAACGTTCGAGGAAGCCGCAGCCATCCCGCAGGGTGGTGCCCTGGCTCTGCATGGGATTCGCGAAAAAGGGAAAGTACAGCCGGGACAGCACGTTTTGATCAACGGCGCCGGCGGCAGCGCAGGGATGTTTGCCGTACAGCTTGCCAAGCTGCATGGAGCAGAAGTGACCGGCGTCGATAATAGCTACAAGCTGGACTTTCTCAAGTCCCTCGGCGCAGACCACGTGATTGATTACACCCGGCAGGACTTTACTAAAAATAGAAATCAGTACGATCTGGTCCTGGATCTCATCGCGCATCGTTCTGCCTTTGCTTACGCGCGGGCGCTCAAACCTAACGGTACGTATTTCTTTGTTGGAGGTTCTGTCGCTACACTATTCCAGGTGTTGCTTCTGGGTCCGTGGATAAAGAAGACCAGGGGTAAAAACATACGCCTGCTCATGGTGCCGCAGGATAGCAAACACCTGATAACGTTCACAGAACTTTGTGTAGCCGGTGACGTCGTCCCTGTCATCGACCGACGGTATCCGTTTCATGAGATTCCAGAAGCACTGCGGTATGTGGCCGGGGGACGCGCCAAAGGGAAAGTTGTCATTACTGTCCCATAGACCGAGGATCAAATTGCGGAATTTACATATGAGGATTTCGGAGGTGTATGTGAATTGATCACATCCAGAAAGATAACCCATGGCGTGGAACGAGCGCACAGGAAAAAATCGTGATTACCATTTAAAATCATTGGGAATGCATACCTGAGAAAGCAGGAGTTTCACCATTGAAGCTGATTCTTGGCAAATCGAAATGGGAAATGTGGGATGATCCGCTCGAGGTCTTTCTGCAGCGAGTCAAAGCGAGTGGATTTGCGGCTACTGAAATCTACCTGGGTTCCTTACACGAGTCGCCGGCAGAGATTGCGCGGCTTCATGCGTCCTACGGGCTGCGGCTGATTGGTCAGATTCTGACCCAGGGCGAAACATACCAGGATCATATTAAGAGCCTGGAATCACAATTTGAATTCGCCGCGCAATGTCAGGTTGCGTTTATCAACAGCCATGCCGGCCGCGACATTTTTGACTTCGACGAAAACGTTCAAATCTTCGAGCGCGCAATCGAGCTGAGTCAGAGCAGCGGCATTCCCTTTCTCGTCGAAACGCATCGCGGGCGGCCAACGTACTCCGCGATCGAGACCCGCAAATATCTGGAAGCCGTCTCCAATCTGCGCCTGACCGCGGACTTCTCCCACTGGATGGTGGTCCATGAATCAGGCCTCGACGACCAGCGTGCGAACATTGACCTTGCCATCGCCCGTGCCGACTATATCCATGCGCGCGTGGGCTACGCTGAGGGACCGCAGATTCCCGACCCACGCGCGCCAGAGTGGAAGCACGCTGTGGAA
>DATFHE010000371.1:0-2283 GCA_035248745.1 Anaerolineales bacterium
TGAAGCAACATGCTCTTCTTCCGGTCGGAAGAACTCGTTCGAGAGTGGTGCGAGGCTCGTGGCGTCCCCATGCGTCCGCTGATGAGCATCGATCAACTATGGACACTGTCCACTACCTGGTATGGGACTCGCCTGGAAGAAAATTCTCGCCGCCCAAAACCGGAGGAGATGCGCGGGATCTTCGCCGGGCTGGGCTTGGAAGGTGACTTCTGGGACCCAACATCGGATCGGTTCAGATAGCCTGCATACCGGGGAATATGACAGTTTCGTAATGTTCCTATCCTTACAAGGTCTTCGATTCTGCAGTATCATTCCAACCGGCTCTAAAACTGAGCAAAACTCTTGGAATCATATCTTGTAAAGGTAATCAATAAATCAAGGATACATTATGACAAACATTCTTTGCATCGGGGCTGGCTATGTGGGCGGATCCACAATGCCCGTCTTCGCCAGCCATTGTCCGGAAGACCGATTTGTAATTGTGGATATCAACCAAGCGCGCATCACGGCGTGGCAGTCCGATCAGCTTCCCATTTATGAGCCCGGGCTGGAGGAAATTGTGCGGCAGACGCGGGAAAAGAACCTTTTCTTTTCCACCGAGGTTGACCGTCACATTGCCGAGGCGGACATCATTTTCGTCAGCGTCAACACACCCACCAAGACCTTTGGTCATGGCGCAGGTCGGGCAGCAGACCTGCAATTCTGGGAAAAGACCGCGCGCCAGATCGTGGAAAACTCCACCTCTTCAAAAATCGTGGTCGAGAAGAGCACCCTGCCGGTTCGAACCGCAGAGGCAATGGAGAGGATTCTGAACTCCAATGGGAAGGGACTCTATTTTGACGTTTTATCCAACCCGGAATTCCTGGCAGAAGGTACTGCCATCCGGGATATGCAAAACCCCGATCGAGTTCTCATCGGGGGACGTGAAACGGAGTCCGGACGAAAAGCGGTGGAGAAGCTGGTTGAGTTGTACGCACGCTGGGTACCGCGCGACCGGATCATTACAACCAATCTCTGGTCGAGCGAGCTTTCAAAGCTGGTCGCGAACGCATTTCTGGCGCAGCGCATCTCTTCGATCAATTCCATCTCTGCCCTTTGTGAGAAGACAGAAGCGGATATCAATGAAGTGGCAACTGCCATCGGGCGCGATGCGCGTATTGGTCATCGTTTCCTGCAGGCAAGTGTAGGGTTTGGCGGTTCGTGCTTCAAGAAGGATATTTTGAACCTTGTCTACTTATCCGAGCACTACGGATTGCCCGAAGTAGCTCGTTACTGGGAACAGGTGGTGCTCATGAACGAGTATCAGGAGGCGCGCTTTGCAGCCAATATGGTGGCATCCATGTTCAACACGGTGGCAGGGAAACGCATTGCGCTGTTTGGAGCCGCCTTTAAGGCGAACACCAGCGACACACGCGAATCACCTGCCCTCGCCGTCTGCCGCACACTGCTGGAAGAAAGAGCGGATATCGTGATCACAGACCCCTATGCGCTGGATAACGCATGCGAGGATCTCAAAGACCTGGGAGGGCGCATCACGTATGAAATCGATCCGTATGCGGCTGCCAAAAATGCCCATGCGATTGCCATTCTCACGGAATGGCCCCAGTACGCCCAACTGGACTATGAAAGAATTTATCAGTCCATGACCAAACCCGCCTTTCTCTTCGATGGACGGAATCTCCTGAATCATAAAAACCTGTATGAGCTGGGATTCAATGTTTATGCCATTGGCAAACCCGCACTGACACGATTAGTAAGCCAGGGGCTCACGGCAGCCTGAACTCTTCGACGCTCCACAAGGCACTGGTCGTTCTACAGCAACGTTTACAACCCGGAAGGTATACGCCTTCCGGGTTTCATTTCTGTTTAGAAAACAATACAAAGGTGACTGCAGCTATGGTCAGGTACATTAATCGGAGATATCGTCCGATCCCTGAATGCCTGATCTGACATAACAAATAGCGGACGATTCAGTTATTTTTAATGAATGATGGAAATTGATTCTTAACAGAGCAAACAGGTACAGTAAACGTACCAGATGTACGCGCAATGAAGATACGTCCAGCATTTCTGATTTGAGGTATGATTACCAAACTCCAGATCGTCCAAATTTGTGCTAATTTACGCCGCCGTGCCGGCGGCGTTTTGCCGGGAACTCTACGCCGCTTTGGAACAATACAGGGCGATTTCCGGAAACAGGATTGTCTTATTGGGTCCACTGTTTTACCGCCAGGAAGGATTAAATGTCTCGTAATCGGATAATACTTGTCACGGCTGGGATCA